>JAJFJH010000407.1 GCA_021774155.1 Nitrosomonas sp. | reverse complement strand
TTATTTCAACTGAACGTCTTTTTACATCCGGAAAATCAAATGATTCTTGAGTACACTTTGTCACAGGTAACTCCTTTCTTTTATGCAGCTTAGATAATTGGATTATAAAAAATTGTTAGGGAATTGCCACTTCCTCTTGTGAAATATTGGGGTTAATCATGATGATGCATCTCTTGCTCTATTTGCAATGGGCTGAGATATTCAGATTGTTGCAATCCAGGATCCATCATTTTGGCAGCGGCTTCAAGTAACCGAGATTCAGAATCTATTAAAAACTGTGATGAGGTGACAATTTCTTCGCCTTCTTTTAGCCCATCTATAGTATGGTAACTTTGCCGTCAGAGGATAGCCCAGTGGTAATTGAACGTGGCTCAAATTTACCTTCATCACGTACAACCAAAGCTTTATCTAGCGTACCCGAGCGAATCACTGCTTCTGATGGAATAACAAGTGCACTCATTTGTTGACTAGCGTAGATGGTGACTTCAGCAAACATGTCAGGCTTTAGTAATAGCTCGGTATTGTTAAATTCAAGTCGAACTTTGATAGTGCGAGTTTTAGCTTCGGCATAAGGATAAATAAATGCCAAGTGACCTCTGAAAATACGTCCGGGAACACCGGTTAATTGCATTTCAACAAGATCACCGTCCTTAACCCACGGCAGTTCGTTTTCATAAATGTCAGCATATACCCAGACTTTAGATAAATCAGCAATCATGTAAATTTCTGTGGCGGGGGTAACATATTGACCTTCACGTGCGCCAATGTTGACCACAATGCCAGATGAAGGCCTGTGAATATGCAAAGTTTTGTGGATATTGTGGTCGTTAGTCAGGTCACGCAACTGATGATCAGGTACATCCAACAGCTTGAGTCAGTCTCGTGAGCTATTCACGAGTTCTTCAGCGCCCCGGCGTATATCTGCGATAGGGCTTTGTTCTAGAGCTTTCAGATTATTTAGTCGATCCTGAATAACAATTCAACTCATTGATAATGTAAAATAACACCATATTTTCTGGTCGAAATGGTTAACAAAATGCTCATACAAAGCAGCTCTTTCCATCAAACAAATTTATTTGGTACGGATCTACTTTTACAACTTGATCCAAGTGATCCTCTCCTCAAATTATCTGTAGCCATACCCTGGTATCATTTCTAATTCTCGTGCATATGTTTTTTTAAAATAGCTTTTGGCGAGACTTTTTCAGGGCCGACTAAATATGAAATGGGTTGATTAACTAGGACAGCCCATAATATTTAATTGAGCGACGGCATTTTGCCGTGTGTTTTCTAGAATTAACTCTTGGTCTAATAGATTGGACAGCTCCAATTGGGCTAGCAATATGTCTTGCTGCAGACCCTTTCCAACTTCATATTTTGTTCTTACAATTTGCATATATTGACGTAAATACGTTTGATTTTTGATAACAATTTTTATTGCATGATCCATATAAATAACCTGCCACCAAAATTGCATCACATTGCTTAGCAACCACACTCGTGCCTCAGTCACATTCTGTAATGCGGCTTTAGCTTCATAGTTTGCGGCTTCACTACGTAGGGCAAGTTTTCCTGGAAAAGGGATTAACTGAGAAATTCCCGGCCCAATGAGCGTCATGTCTTCTTGTGCGGTATTAAAAGTGTTAGTGGGTAAATTCCGCGCATTGAAGCTGATGGCAGGATCGGGCAAACTACTAACTTGCGAAGGAATGGCAGCCATTGCATCGGCACGCGCTTGCATTTGCGCTAAATCAGGGTTGTCACGGATTGCCAGTTCAGTTGCATTCGAGAGTATTAAAATATATTTTTCTTCACTAGCACCAACACCACTGGCAAATAGAAAAGTAGTTAAAATAATGCACCTAAATGCTATTTTTAATGTCATGTTGTCTCAGATTCAGAAATGTGTTGAGTTAAAAATTGCAAATAAAGCAATACACCGGCAAGACTGAGTTGATGCATCCAGTGATCTGGGTTGTAGTTGGTATTATTAAGTGTGCTTCATTGTATATGACTAGCCCCCGCCAACAGACAATGCAAAAAAACTCATTTACTTGCCTAAACATAATGTCCATTGTTGCAGTTTATTTCAGATATTTTATTTAATTTCTACAGGTCTATTACTCTGATCCTTGCAGTAAGGTGATTCGATTCATAATTTTTGTTGCCAAATACTTGATAGAATGCTGTATGTGTTTTATTTTTTAACTTGAGATGAGGCTAGCATTGTAGTAAATCTCAAATTGACGGCGTGTTAAAAAATATCCTGATTTCAATTTCACTACCCATGTTAAACTTATTCGGATTGAAAAATACTTGAACAAGCAGTTGATTTACGGCGATATCGGTGGCACCAAAACTATTTTGCAAATTGCAGAATTAAGAAACGGCAAGATTTGTGAGCAATTCACACATTGTTATAATAGCAGCACTTATGCTACTTTTTCTGATCTACTTAGGGATTTTCTGAGTAAAATTTACCAAGTAAAAACAATGGGCTACCCGGAAATTGGTTGTTTTTCTGTGGCGGGCCCAATCGTTGCGCAGCAAGCAAAAATAACCAACCTGTTCTGGCTAATTGATAGCGCTGACATCACAGCTGAATTTTTAATTCCTAGGGTCAATCTCATTAATGACTTTGAATCTGCCGCACTGGCAATTGCGGTGTTGCCACCAAGTGATTTGGTAACATTACAAGTGGGTAAAACGCATCCGCATCAAATGCGTGTGGTTTTGGGTGCAGGGACCGGGATGGGTGTGGCATGGCTCGCTTGGCAGGGTGACCGCTATATTCCATTATCGACAGAAGCTGGACATATGGATTTTGCACCGACCAGTAAATTACAAATTAAATTGTTTGAAGTCTTACAAAATAAATTTGGACATGTATCGGTTGAACGTTTGTTATCAGGACCTGGCTTAACTAATATATTTGATTTTTTACAAATGAACCCATCAGAGTCTTCAGGTTTAGCACCGATAGATCTTAATGAGGACAGCGGAGCGGTTATCACTACGCTTGCGCTGAAACAAAAGCATCCGGTCGCAATAAAATCACTGGAGTTATTTACTGAAATTTATGGTGCTTATGCAGGTAACCTGGCTCTTGCTGGGTTATGTCGAAATGGCGTATATATCGCGGGTGGCATTGCGCCAAAAATTATTAACACACTCGATACTGGTCGTTTTATGCGGTCATTTTGTGACAAGGGACGGTTCTCTGCGATGATGAAAGAAATACCTGTACATGTGATCACAAACCCTAATGCCAGTTTGCTGGGCGCTAAACTAAAAATGCAGTACCTATTAGATATTTAAATTGGCCAAATAGGCTGGTTTTGCAAGGAAATAGGGCTCTAACCATCACATCAGTTACCTGTACCTTGTACCTCATTAAGGAGAGAAATAATGCCATCCAGAACTAATTTTACAATCACAGTTAATCCTAAGATACCACCGCGCCTTGAGCGCTTGGAGGAATTGGCTAATAATCTTTGGTATAGCTGGGATCATGCTACGCGCACGCTTTTTTCTCGGCTTGATCCACAGCTATGGGAGGCGGTGGGACATAGCCCAAAAGAATTTCTCAAGCGTGTGGATGAATCGGTACTCATAGATGCAGCGGAAGATCGAGTTTTCCTAGCTAATTACAATAATATTCTGTCCACTTATGATTCTTATCATTATGAGCTGTCGCAACGGGATCTTAAGACGGGTTTACACGCTCAAGACCAAGTTGCTTATTTCTGCTTCGAATTTGGTTTTCATGAGAGTCTGCCGATTTATTCCGGTGGTTTAGGTATTTTGGCTGGCGATCATTGCAAAGCAGCCAGTGATCTGAACCTGCCATTTATTGCCGTTGGCTTACTCTACCGCCAGGGTTATTTCTTTCAAACTATTGATAATCAGGGGAACCAGAAAGTCAACTACACTGATGCAGACTTTGAGAATTTACCCGTAACACCGGTGTTGCGTGAAGATGGCTCGGATGTAAGAGTCGAAGTGGCACTGCCGCAACGTAAGGTTATAGTAAAGGTATGGCAGGCAAAAATTGGCCATGTAACACTTTATTTATTAGATACTGATTTGCTGGAAAACTCTGCTCAAGATCGCTATATAACTCATCAACTTTATGGCGGTGATAAAGCTATGCGAATTGAGCAGGAGATTATACTGGGTATCGGTGGCGTGCGGGCATTGCAGGAAATGGGTGTAAAACCAACTGTGTGGCATATTAACGAGGGTCATGCAGCATTTATGATACTTGAGCGTGTACGCGAACTGGTTCAGTCGGGGCTTGACTTTTCCAGCGCACTGGAAGCTGTGGCCGTTAATGTTGTATTTACAACGCATACCGCAGTACCTGCTGGGCACGATCATTTCAGTGACGATATAATACAGACATATTTTGATACGTTCTGTCAAGACCTTAAAATTACGCACGAAGAATTTACGGCGCTTGGGCACGTCTCTGGTAGTGCTGATTTTAATATGACCGTATTGGCGCTTCACGGTTCACGTGCACATAATGGCGTGAGTAAGATACATGGCAATGTATCGGCTGAAATCTGTCGGGAAGTTTGGCCGCAGATCGAAGCTGATGAAAACCCAATGTCGTACATTACTAACGGCGTACATGTGCCGACTTTTCTGGCTCAAGAATGGTCTGATTTGTTCGATCGTCAATTCGGCCATGAATGGCGTAACAAAATGTGTGATGTAGAATATTGGTCGCGTATACATGATATACCTGATCACTTGTTCTGGAGTGTGCGCCGAACTTTAAAATCGCAAATGCTTTATGGTATACGTGACAGACTTGCGTTACAGAATTCCAGAAACCATGGTTCCGGTGCACATCTTGATCGATTATTTAAACTTGCTGACCCAACTAATCCAAATATTCTGACGCTGGGGTTTGCGCGTCGCTTCGCAACCTATAAGCGAGCAACATTATTGTTTCAGAATCTTGACTGGCTGCGAAAAATCATCCTTGATCAAGAACGCCCCATACTTATAATCTTTTCTGGTAAAGCGCACCCTGCAGATGTTCCGGGGCAAGACTTAATTCGGCGCATCAGCCAAGTTGCACATTTACCAGAATTCGAAGGGCGGCTTTTATTGGTTGAAGGTTACGACTTGCGTCTTGGTCGTCGTTTAGTTGCCGGAGTTGATGTCTGGCTTAATAGCCCAATATATCCGCTGGAAGCTAGCGGCACATCCGGTATGAAAGCAGGTATTAATGGCGTGATAAATTTGAGTATACTGGATGGTTGGTGGGGAGAAGGCTATGACGGTACAAATGGCTGGGCTATTAAACCGGGCCCGGAAAATATGGAAGCAGTACTGCGTGACACCGAAGAGAGCCAAGCGTTTTATGAAATATTGCAAGATCAAGTGGCGCCACTTTACTACGACCGAGATAAATTCGGTTATTCCCCTGAATGGGTAAAAATGGCCAAAAATTCAATGGCAACTTTACTACCACGATACAGTTCCAAGCGTATGGTGGATGAGTATGTGCGAAACTTTTACCTGCCAGCCAGCAAGCAAGGTAAGCGCTACGTAAAAAATGATTTTGAGAGTGCAAAAGAAGTTTCTGCCTGGAAAAGTAAAATACGAAATGGTTGGGATGGCGTCACATTACGTCGGTTAGATACACCACGTAAGTTTGTAAACATTGGAGATGACTTAACTGTTAAAGTTGCTGCGAAGCTTAACGGCTTAAAACCAGAAGATGTTGTGGTCGAGTTACTAATGTCTCGTCAGCGGAAGAAAGCTAAAATTAGCAATTTTAAACACTTCGAGTTTAAGTTTACAGGCGTTGAAGAATTGGATGAGCAGTTTTTCGAGCTGGACATTGCTCCAGAATTATGTGGTAAACAGGAATACTACATTCGAATTTATCCGTACCACTCCTTACTGTCCCATCCGATGGAAATGGGCATGATGGTGTGGGTATAATTTATTTTTTAATCTAATAGAATATAGAAGGGGGTGGCTTGTATTGCAATTGAGTCTGCTCTCTATATTCCGAATTTAACTGGAAAGGATTGCAAATGGCCAAACCCAATTATGAGTATGCTAAACGTCAGAGAGATATTGCCAAAAAACAGAAAAAAGAAGCAAAACGGAAGCTAAAAGCTGAAGCAAAGCAACCGTCGACCCAAGAAGAGAACTTGTCCGAGCCGTCCGCGGATGAGAAATTGTAAACGGATCCTCTATGGTTTTATTAATTGTTTTTAGCGAATGGGAAAAGCAACATGGCAACAAGAATAGCTTTAGGTAAAACTGAAGGGAATTGATTTTTTTTGCTCACCTGTCGTCGAGAGCATACACTTCTCTATGTTTTTTTCTAGCGTTTAGGAAGTGCTGAATAATTCATGATTCAATGGCTGATAGCTAAGGTCGTTCATATTATTGCTACAAATCTTGGCGATAGCTGGATATTACCTGTAATTAGAAAGATTTTGTCTCATCATCCATTTGGTCTCGAATTAACCGGTTTCTCATTGGTATAGTTGTTGGCCTGAGAGGAAGTTAAATATTGGTGCAAGCTGTATTTTCAATTAATTTTCCAAGTTCAATAAACATATAAGTTACAGACCTGTGATTAATGTGTTTGTGCAATATTGAGATCAGAACTCCTAATCTTTAGAGATGCCCAAGAGGCGCTTGTCAGCAGCTTTGATCCTTTACTTTCGTTGGTTCCTGAATAGCATTTATATCAGTTAAACTGGTCGTAATATTGACGAGTTACCTCCCAGCGAGGACTCAGTCGTTGCAATGCTTCTTCAGCAATTTCTGAAATATGAGTTCGCTAGTACCAGGGCATATCGCCAAGGTATTTCCGGTAATAAATGGAAATGCTTTTTTATGATCTAATCGATATGTTTTACAAGCCGTATAATCTGTTTTCCAGGTAGACTTTATTTTAGAAATTAGCTGCATGAACTAGTTTGACTTTGCATCGAATATTATCCAGTTAGTGCCCGGTTCTTTCATTGAATTGATAGTTTTGGTAACTGTTATATTGTTTTATGTTTTGTTCTTTTAGTATTTTCTGATAAAGATGGAGATAATCTTTTGCACTTTTATCCCAAGTAAATTCGGATTTCATACCGGTTTTAACTAATTTTTTCCATGTCTTCGGCTCGCCGTAAATTTCAAGTGCACGATGTATCGACTGATGTAATGCTTTTACCGTGGGCTGATTAAAAACAAACCCTGTGGCGGTATTATTTTTAATAGTTTCAGGGGTGGTATCGATAACTGTGTCTGCAAGCCCGCCTACATTGTGAACTATAGGTACGGTTCCGTAGCGTAAACTATATAATTGATTTAGTCCGCATGGTTCAAAACGCGAGGGCATTAAAAATATATCAGCTCCAGCCTCAATCTGGTGTGCAAGCTTTTCACTGTAACCTAAGTTAAAACTTATTTGTTCTGGATTTTGTTTGGCAATATGGCTGAGGGCCTGTTGATATATTTTATCTCCAGTTCCGAGCAGACAAATTTGTATGGGTAACTGCTTAATGGATTTTAATAGTTCAATAATTAAATCAATGCCTTTTTGTTCCACTAATCGACCAATAAAACCAAGTAATAAAGCATCCTTATTAGCTGGTAATTTATACAGCTTCTGCAAAGCTAATTTGTTGACTTTTTTCTTGCTCAATGTGGTGCTAGTGTAATTCTGACTAATCAATTTGTCTGTTTGCGGATTCCAGGCGATATCATCAATTCCGTTAACAATTCCTGATAATGCGTGACGCCGGTGTTGCAGCAAGCCTTCCAATCCGTAGCCCAGTGCGGGTGTTTGAATTTCTTTGGCATATTGCACACTAACAGTGTTGATGCGATCTGCAAAAACCAGCCCGCCTTTGATAAAGGAGAGCTGCCCGTGAAATTCCAGTGCATGGGGTGTCCACAGCGTGGAGGGCAACCCCAGTGTATTAAACGTGCTTTGTGGGAATAGCCCTTGGTAGGCTAGGTTATGTATGGTAAACAAGCTGGGTGGAGCACCGGGTGTCTGATTGAGTAATGCAGGTACTAATGCTGATTGCCAGTCATTACAATGAATTAAGTCCGGTTTCCAGCCCAGCCCTGCCCGGTCAATAGCAATTAATTGGATAACTTTGCAGAATAGGGCAAAACGTTCAGCGTTATCGGGCCAAGGCTCTCCATACTCATCGACATAGGGGTTACCTTTGCGTGCAAATGCGGCTGGATAGTCAACGAGGAGTATTTTTACTTTGCTTCTATTTAACTGTACGGCGCGTACTCCTATTTTTCCGGCTGTACCCGACAGGTAAAATTCGGCAACGGTTTTCAATGATTTATATTGTTTTAATATATCACCATAAGCAGGCAGTACGATACGTATATCACAGCCTAAATTTTGCAGGGCAATGGGCAACGCGCCAGCGACATCTGCTAATCCGCCTGTTTTGATGAGTGGATGAGCTTCGCTGGTTGCGAACAGGATCTTTGACATATTTTGGTTTTAATCTCTATAGGCGGGTTTGTTGGGTACAAGATCAAAAGCTTATTGATATTGATCGCTATTCATTTTTGCAATGAAAAAACAATGCCCGCCAGTGGTGGTAAAGTGATGAGAATAGAATCAGGCAGCCCCATCCATGGTTTACCGGTGGTTACAATGCGTCCGGCATTGCCCATATCACTGCCGCCATAGTAGGTGGAATCACTGTTGAATATTTCGTGATAATTTCCGCTAGTAGGCACGCCAATACGATAGCCTGCACGAGGGACAGGCGTGAAATTGAGTGCAACGATTATAAACCTGCCGTCACTTGTACGTCGTAAATAGCTGATGATCGATTGGTCGGCATCTTGGCAGTCAATCCAGGCAAAACCCTCTGAAGAAAAGTCGAGCTGATATAATGCAGGGGTATTAGTATATAAATGATTTAAATCACGTAATGTTGCTTGTACACCGCGATGCTGTTCATGTTCCAATAGTCTCCAATCCAGCTCATGGTTAATTCGCCATTCCTGTACCTGAGCAAATTCATTCCCCATAAAATTAAGTTTTTTCCCCGGCCAAGTCATCTGATAGGTAAATAGCAAACGCAGGTTAGCAAATTTCTGCCAAGTATCTCCTGGCATTTTGACCAAGAGAGAGCCTTTTCCATGGACGACTTCATCATGCGAGAAGGGTAATACGAAATTTTCTGTATAGGCATAAAGTTGGCTAAAAGTGAGCATGTTATGGTGAAAACGCCGATGTATGGGGTCCTGTTGCATGTAGGAGAGCGTGTCGTTCATCCAGCCCATATTCCATTTCATTGAAAACCCCAAACCACCCGCATAGGTTGGGCGAGATACTGCTGGCCAGGCAGTAGATTCTTCTGCTAGCGTTAGCGCACCAGGGAATTCTTCATGCGCCATAATATTTAGTTCGCGTAAGAAATCAATAGCTTCCAAATTTTCCCTGCCACCATGTTTATTGGCTAACCATTCGCCATTGTTGCGGGAGTAATCCAGATAAAGCATGGAGGCGACAGCATCTACTCGTAATCCATCAAGATGAAATTCGGATAACCAATAATGGGCACTTGATAGCAGAAATGATTTTACTTCGTTGCGCCCGTAATTGAAGATATGAGTACCCCAGTCCTGATGGAACCCCAGGCGTGGATCCTCATGTTCGTATAACGCCGTTCCATCAAAATGGGCCAATGCAAAACTGTCTTGAGGAAAGTGTGCCGGTACCCAATCAAGGATCACGCCAATTTTTGCCTGGTGGCAGGCATCAACAAAAAATTTAAAATCATTTGCTGAACCATAGCGAGTGGTAGTTGCGAAATATCCAGTGGTTTGGTAACCCCATGACTCATCAAGTGGATGCTCCAATATGGGCATTAATTCGATATGACTAAATCCCATTTCCAGCACGTAGGGTAGCAGGTGCTGAACCAGTTCGCGGTAGGTGTAAAAGCGCCCATCAGGATGCTGTTTCCATGAGCCAATATGAACCTCAAAAATATTGAGTGGCGCATGTAGCCAGTCCCAGTCTGCACGATTTGTCATCCATTCCATATCCTGCCAGTAATGGAGATCGTTACTGGGCGTCAGCGCTGCAGTATTGGGACGAAGCTCATGGCGAGTTGCATAGGGGTCGGTTTTGAGCAGAATTTTGCCGCTGTCACGATTGCGAATTTCGTATTTATAAAGTGAATTTGATGGCAGATCAGGAATAAACAATTCCCATACGCCACTGGAGTAATGGGCTGCCATAGGATTCACTCGTCCATCCCATCGATTGAAGTCGCCCACTATACTAACGCGCTCCGCGTTGGGCGCCCATACTGAGAAGCGGAAACCTTCGATACCAGCTATGCTAACTTTGTGTGCGCCAAAAGTGCGATAAGTTTGTCGCAGATTACCTTCATTGAATAGGTATAAATCATGATCAGAAATTTGTAGTGGAAAGGCGTAAGCGTCATAAGTTTCATAGATGGCGTCTTTCTGCGCCACGTTATTTTCTTCTATCCGCAACAGATAGGGTGTGTTGGGTGGAGTTTTACCATGCCACTCGAAAAGTCCGCTTGGGTGGATTTGTGCCATAGGTTCAAAATCACTGGATGTCTTAATCCATACATTGAGCGCATTTGGACGAAAAACTCGCACCAACGCACGATCGGGCTCCATATGAATACCCAGATAAGAGAATGGGTCATGTAGCCGTGCAGCCAACAGTGCATCCAGCTTTACATTCTTTTTATTAGGCGTAATCACTTTATAAACTTCTTAATTTGCATAGCGGTTATTATAGCGGTTATTATAGTGGTTATTATAGGCTTGTCTAAAATCGGCAGTTTAAAAGTCTTCGCGAGAAGGTGACATAATGCAATAACCTATTCAGACAGAGTGAGAGGTATAGATATGGAAGATAATGACTATATGCATGTGGATCCATCCTCGGCAAAGCATAAAACCAGTATGCGTTTTCACAGTGATATTGCACGTAGCGCGATAGCAATGATATTGGCTGGTGGGCGTGGTAGTCGTTTACAGCAACTTACAAATTGGCGTTCCAAGCCTGCTGTTCCTTTCGGTGGTAAGTTTCGTATTATTGATTTTCCACTTTCCAACTGCGTTAACTCGGGTGTTCGTCGCATTGGTGTTGCTACGCAATACAAGGCGCAGAGTCTGATTCGCCACATTCAGCATGGATGGAGCTTTCTTGATGGGCGTTTCAATGAATTTGTCGAACTGCTACCGGCTCAGCAACGAACGACAGAAAGCTGGTACCAAGGTACAGCAGATGCCGTCTTCCAGAATCTCGACATATTACGTCGTCACGATGCAGAGTATGTGCTCATTCTAGGCGGAGATCATATTTACAAAATGGATTATAGTAAGCTGTTGGCTGAGCATGTAGAAAAAGCGGCTGATATGACGGTGGCCTGCCTGGAAATCCCGCTGGATGAAGCAAACGCTTTTGGTGTGATGGGTGTTAATAATGAATGGCAGATTACCAGTTTTGCTGAGAAACCAAATAATCCGGTACCAATGCCTGGTCAAGCAGATAAAGCGTTGGTCAGTATGGGGATTTATGTCTTTAATGCATCGTTTCTATATGAGCAATTAATACGCGACCATGGTGTAAATGACTCCTCACATGATTTTGGTAAAGATTTAATTCCCTTCATGGTGCCGCGCTATCGCGTATTTGCCCATCGGTTTTTAAATAGCTGTGTCAATATGGCTTCGGGCATACCGTATTGGCGTGATGTGGGAACGGTCGATGCTTATTGGGAGGCTAATCTAGATCTTACTACGGTGACTCCGGATCTTAATCTATACGATGAAGATTGGCCCATCTGGACGCACCAGGAACAGTTGCCGCCCGCCAAATTTGTTTTTGAAGACAAAGAACGTCGCGGTCAAGCACTTGACTCGTCGGTGTCGGGTGGGTGCATTATCAGTGGCGCGACTGTGCGTCGCTCGTTGCTGTTTTCTAATGTAAAAGTTAATAGTTATAGCACTGTTGAAGATTCAGTCATACTTCCCAATGTAGATGTTGGTAGAAATGCGCGTTTGCGGCGAGTGATCGTGGAAAAGCAGTGTGTTATTCCTGAAGGATTAATTGCGGGGTATGACATTGAAGAAGACCGCAAACGATTTCATGTTACTGAAAAAGGTGTCACATTGATTACGCCAGAAATGCTGGGACAGCAAATTCATCACGTGCGTTAACTACTGAAAATTTTCTTAAGTTTTTTAAATGAACCAATTAAATCTTGTTTTATTATGGCATATGCATCAACCGGACTACCGGGATTACGAAACGAATGAATTTGTATTACCGTGGGTTTATCTACACGCCATCAAGGATTACACAGACATGGCCTATCACTTGGAGAAGCATCCAAGAGCCAAAGCGATTGTAAATTTTGTACCGATACTGCTGGATCAACTGGAAGATTATGCCGAGCAATTTTCTTCAGGACAGATACGTGACCCATTGTTGCGTTTATTAGCTGCTCCAGATTTAGAGCAAATAACATCACAAGATCGATTACAAATATTCGACAGTTGTTTTCTCAGCAATCATGAAACGATGCTTAAACCATACCCTGCATACAAACGTTTGCACGAGCTATACGACACACTCAGTAAACGCGGCGAAGCTGAATTAGCTTATTTCTCTGGTCAATATCTGGCAGATTTGCTCGTTTGGTATCACTTGGCATGGACGGGTGAGAGTGTACGTCGAAATAATGACGATGTGATGAAACTGATGGCTCAAAGTGAGGGGTTTAGTCATGCCGATCGGATGCAATTATTCGACTTGATTGGCAGTTTGATCCAGGAACTGATCCCACGCTACCGGAAATTGGCTGGGTCGGGTCAGATTGAATTATCCACAACACCACACTATCACCCGCTTTCACCGCTGCTGATTGATTTTTCTTCTGCCCGAGACAGTATTCCCGATGTAACTTTGCCTGTAAATGATAGTTATCCAGGTGGACGCAGCCGCGTTGAATTTCACGTGTCCTCTGCAATGACCAGTCATACGCAACGCTTTGGTGAGCAACCTACTGGCATCTGGCCTGCTGAAGGTGCCATATCCACACCATTATTGAAAATTATGGGCGAGCAAAATTGCCAATGGAGCGCTAGCAGTGAAGGTGTTTTAGCGAATTGTTTGCAATCCTCTTATCCAGATGAGCCAATGCCGGAACGCAACCACTATCTTTATCGCCCCTATCGAGTAGCCGGAGAGGCGGACAGCGTAATTTGTTTTTTTCGTGATGATCAATTATCAGACTTGATTGGCTTTGAATATGCAAAATGGTTTGGACGAGATGCTGCCGAGAATTTTATACAATCTCTGGAGCAGATACTTCATAATGCGCCTACTGAAGAAAGTCCGATTGTTAGTGTCATTTTGGATGGGGAAAATGCATGGGAATCATACCCATACAATGGATTTTATTTCTTAGATGATCTATATAACTTACTTGAGAGCAGCCCAACTATTCACACGACTACCTACCGCGACTATATTGCCGCTACTGAAAACACGGATCATATTGTGACACTACCTACACTGGCGGCGGGTAGTTGGGTATATGGAACATTTTCTACTTGGATTGGTGATCAGGAAAAGAATTGTGCTTGGGACATGCTATGTGCCGCCAAATATTGCTTTGATCGGGTTATGCAAGGTGATCGATTGTCGGAAACAGAAAAAATAGCAGCTAGTCGGCAATTGGCATCGTGCGAAAGTTCAGACTGGTTTTGGTGGTTTGGCGATTACAACCCTGCGCATTCGGTAGCAAGTTTCGACCATTTATACCGAAAAAACCTCAGTAATCTTTATCATTTACTTAAACTACCAATACCCCAAGCAGTCTTGCAACCAATTAGCAAAGGGGTGGAGCAAGCTGAAACCGAAATAAGCGGAGCGATGAGGCGGTCTTCTTAATTATTTGATTTACATCGGAGTAAAGTGGTTTTGTTAAAGTATAATCCTTTGCATATTTAGGTTCTGATTACAACGAAAGTATCATTGGAAAAAATTAATGTCTAAACCGGTATCCCTGCTTTTTGGTGTTCATGCGCATCAGCCTGTCGGCAATTTTCCCGAAGTTTTGATTGACGCGCACCTGCGTTGTTATAAACCCTTTCTGCAAGTGCTTTATCGTTATCCAGAATTTCATTTCTCAGTTCATTTCTCAGGCTGGCTATTGGATTTTCTGATCAAACATTATCCTGAAGATATGGCTTTACTACAGGAGATGGTCGCACGAAAACAAGTTGAACTATTTGGGGCGGGTGATACTGAGCCGGTTTTAGCAGTCATTCCAAGCTGTGACCGCCTAGGACAAATTGAAGCTCTTTCTAAAAAGCTGGCTGAAAAGTTTGGGCAACGCCCCCAGGGCGCATGGCTGACAGAACGTGTGTGGGAATCTACAGTCATTCCGGCGCTGGCTGATTGTGGGATCCGTTACGTGATTGTGGATGATTATCATTTTCTCTGTGCTGGAAAAACACATGCTGAATTAAATGGCTATTTCACAACTGAAGAAGATGCGCATACACTTGACCTGTTCCCGATCTCTGAAATGTTACGCTATAAATTCCCATTTTCTCCTGTTGATGAAACAATTACTTATCTTGAAATGTTAGCAGATAGTGGTCAAAATGATGCTGGGAATGCTGCAATTTACTTTGACGACATTGAAAAATTTGGCATCTGGCCGGAAACTTACCAGTGGGTCTATGAAAAAGGTTGGCTTGAGAAATTCATTCAAAAAGTGCTGGCTTCACCAAAAATTAGTACACAGCATTATCGTGATTTTCATGCCGCAGAAAAGACACGGGGTATTGTGTATTTACCCACGACATCTTATATAGAAATGAACGAGTGGACATTACCCGTAGAATCAGCCAATGCCTATGCTGATCTCATAAAACAGGCCCAGTCTTCGGGTTGGTATGAACATAAGAAAGCATTTTTACGTGGCGGTATCTGGAAAAATTTCTTTTCACGTTATCCTGAATCCAATTGGATGCACAAGCGTATGTTGGGACTTTCTGAGCGCCTCGCCAGGTTGCCTGTCAATCAACAAACTAAAGAAATGCAGGAGAAGCTCTACCAATCTCAAGCAAATGATGCCTATTGGCATGGCATGTTTGGCGGTTTATATCTGCCCCATCTGCGGCGTGCGGTGTATCGCAACATCGTTGAATTGGAAGCCATGTTGGATACTTGTAATCCGCGATCAGCCTATTTTACAGAAGATATGGACTTTGATGGTGTGAAAGAAGTTTTTTTGCAGAATGGTATTATCCAGGCAGTACTGAAGCTTGATAGCATCGCCAGTATTTGTGAGTTGGATGCCTATCTATTAAAGCATAACTTCGGTGATACGTTACGGCGCCAGGTCGAAAGCTATTACAAAAAAATTCAGCCAGGCAAACAGGGTTCATTCAATCATGAAGTTAGTGGTATTGCCTCAGCACATGATCGAATCAATTATAAACATGTGATAAATGCTGCAGATATAGAAGCTGATGACTACCCGCAAGGCATGTTTATTGATCGATTGGATGACGTTTATATTAACTATCAGTATGAATCTTTAACGAATAAAAGCATTAGTTTTCAAGCTGAAGAGACATCGCAGCATATTAATAAAAAGATTGAGCTTGAGCATAATCGGTTGAAAGCTTCTTATTGTTTTACAGGCAAAAAGAAAAATGTGTTTAGAACCGAAATTAGTCTCGCCATGCCAAGTTGTGACGGAATGGGTGGGCGTTACATTTATCAAGGAAAAATTCCAGGCGGTTTCGGACAGTCGCTCAAGCTAACTAAAATGACAGAAATAACACTGGATGATGACACGTTAAAGGGCAATATTGTGTTGAAAACTTCCTCGCCAGTGTTGTTTTATGCACAACCACATTTTACGGTATCTCAATCTGAGAGTGGGTTTGAAAAAATTATGCAAGCCGTGAAACTGATATTGGAATGGCCGACAACAGATCAAGAATTAGTGATTACTCTGGAAATCAATACAAGAGATGTTTTAGAGTAATTATTAATCGCCAGTAATTATAATCTCAATCATAGTTTTTATCATTTAACTTAATCCAGAACAAGCGGCTATGTCTTCTCTTACTCATTCACCAGCCTGGGCAGCATTGCAAACGCACCAATCAGCGATGACGCCGTTGCATTTATTGGAGCTATTTAAGCAAGATCCGCAGCGTTT
The DNA here is from genome assembly GCA_021774155.1 of Nitrosomonas sp. Classification (GTDB taxonomy): domain Bacteria; phylum Pseudomonadota; class Gammaproteobacteria; order Burkholderiales; family Nitrosomonadaceae; genus Nitrosomonas. Next base: position 3,926 of record JAJFJH010000407.1, on the reverse strand, counting down.
CGATAAATTCTCTCTCATATTCAACGATATTCTGCTGGATTACGCAAAGCAGCCGATTAATAGTGAAACCATAAAGCTGCTGCTGGCCCTAGCGCGTCAGCAGGAGTTGGAAGGTTGGGTTGCTCGTTTGTTCTCAGGAGAAAAAATCAATAATACTGAGAATCGAGCCGCACTTCATAGTGCCTTGCGTGGCGAGCATTCAGTAATGGTTGATGGTGAAGATGTTATGCCTAACGTCAGGAATGTATTGAAACAGATGGCGCAATTTACGACAGCTGTACGCAATGGGGAGTACAAAGGTTATTCTGGCAAGCCATTCACTGATATCGTCAATATCGGTATAGGAGGTTCCGATCTCGGGCCTGTGATGGTGACCGAAGCGCTTAAACCCTATGCTTCAACCAAAATTACGCCACACTTTATTTCAAATGTTGACGGTACGCAGCTTTACGAAGCATTGCGACAACTTGATCCGGCTACAACACTTTTTATTATTGCGTCAAAAACTTTTACTACCCAGGAAACCATAACCAATGCCTATTCTGCAAGAGAATGGTTTCTAGCGCAGGGATGTGGCGAAATAGCGATCGCTCAACATTTTATTGCTGTGTCTACAAATCGTACGGCGGTGGAAAAATTCGGCATTAATCCTGATAACATGTTTGAATTCTGGGATTGGGTAGGGGGCCGTTATTCATTGTGGTCAGCGATAGGTCTGCCCATTGCTTTGGTTATTGGTATGGATAATTTTTACTTGCTGCTCGCTGGCGCAAGAGAAATGGATCAACATTTTGCCACGGCTCCATTGGAAGAAAATTTGCCGGTTATGCTTGGCTTGATTGGCGTCTGGCAAATCAATTTTTTGGGGATTACGTCCCATGCAGTGCTGCCTTATGATCAATACTTACACCGCTTCCCGGCTTATTTACAACAACTGGAAATGGAGAGTAATGGCAAACGTGTAACCCGCAACGGTGAAGTCGTTGATTACAGCACCGGTTCAGTCGTTTGGGGCGAACCAGGCACCAATGGCCAGCATGCTTTTCACCAGTTACTGCATCAGGGTACACAAGCCATATCGGCTGATTTTCTAGCGTCGTGTCAAAGTCAGCATTCGCTCGGTAATCATCACCACCTGTTGTTGGCCAATTTTTTTGCCCAAACTGAAGCATTGATGCGCGGCAAAGATGAGAGTGAAACGCGTGCCGAACTTGAATTGCAAGGAATGATGGGTGAATCACTGGAAAAACTACTGCCGCATAAAGTGTTTCCCGGTAATCATCCTACGACTTCTATTTTGTTCAAGAAACTGGACCCCAGCACATTGGGTTCACTTATTGCGCTTTACGAACATAAGGTTTTTGTACAAAGTGTCATTTGGGATATAAACCCTTTTGATCAATGGGGAGTAGAACTGGGTAAACAATTGGCCGGAAAAATCCTTGCCGAACTGGAACAGGATAATGCCGTGTCATCCCATGACGCTTCAACTAATGGACTGATAAATTTCTTTAAAAGAAACCAATAGGGACATGTCATACGCTATGTAAGAGCATAGATCTTTAGGAGTAGTTGCCTAGAGTCCACCCATAATCAATGGGTTATTGTTTCTGAGTGGTTATTTTCGTCCAAACACCCGAAAAGGTGCAGTAGGCATGTACTGCTTTAGGTCATAAGAGACGGTAAAACATGTGCCTGAGCATCTAAAATTCTTACCTATCATAGGTTTCACTGAAAGATAATACCATTCATTCAGCGGGAATTTATACTATGAATGACGCATTACGTACCTAGGAGGATCGCATTCGTCGCTTCGTTGATTACTACAACTACGAACGCTATCATGAGTCATTGAATAATCTCACACTAGCTGATGTATTTTATGGTCGTGGTCAAGAATTCTGGATAAACGAGAGAATATAAAGCTGCAGACATTAGCTATGCGGCGGCAAATGTATTACGATAAACGATCTAAAAATTTAAACCTGATGAACTGAAGTGTCTCTTAATTCAGGCAACAAGCTGACCAAATTGTTTTAACGACGTACAGTCCAAGCCTACTATCAAAAAGACGCAAGTATTTGTTGGATTCAAATAATAACAAGCTAACATGGAAAGAAAAATGCTATGAAAAAATTTATTACTGTTACCTTTCTTTTAATTTTTTTACTTAGTGGTTGCGCAACCATGTCGCAAGAGCAGAAAAGCAGGACCGGTACTGGTCTAGGTTCTCTTATAGGTGCAGGTGTAGGAGAATTATTAGGTGATAGTTGGAAAGCTACGGCGATTGGAGCTGTTGGCGGAGGAGTAATAGGCAATAGTCTGGCTGCTTTGTTGGGTAATCAACAAAACCATGAGCAAGCAGAACTATTAAAACAAAAGAACAACAATAATCAAAATACAGATGAATTCGCTGAAAAATTAAATTTAGGGTCAGAAAGATTATCAGGCACTACTTGCCATGGGAAAGTTAATGTAGAAATTAAGATCACTGGGTTTCCTAAGCAGGTAGTTTTTGGCGGACCTACTTTTCGTATTTATGGAAAATTTAATTCAACTGATCCACAAGGAAAGGTACTTAAAACGAACTTGAAAGGCATTTATTTTATAGAACCTAATGAATTAAGGCTGTGGGGTGATGATGCACCTACTTTATCTGTATTCGGTAGCGAATATTTTGGAGATAGTGTTTTTAGGGCATTTGATTTTCAGAGAGCAAAAGAGCACAAAGATTTTCCAAAGTTTATCGAAAAATATGAGCCATATATTCAAGATAGTGGAGAACGTTACCTACCAGAAATTCCATTAGCCATAGATATAATTCGTGATTCTGGAGGCGAAGGATGGATTGGCGCATTCGAAGGTCGTGGTTTTGAAGAGTGTAGAGAAATGATACTTGCTGGTGAGAATGCTACAGCCACTGGAATACTACCGCCAATGACCGAACAACAAGCCCTTCGTATCGTTGATCATGTCGCAGTCCCTGAAGGTGGTAGTAGAGGCAGAACCGATATTAACAGGTTATATTGGTTGAATATTGCAGCAGAGAATGGAGGGTCTTTTCATACTGTTTCTCGCATTGACCAGATATTACAAAAGCAAGAAAAGACTTCATCACAAGACTATAAGAAGGTTGTTAAATATTATCAATCTCTTGCTAATGATAGCGATCAACGCGCACAAAGGGTATTAGCTAAGATGTATGCAGAAGGCAATGTTATACCAAAGAATCTTGCAGAAAGTAATAAATTGCTTGCTCTGGCAGATGCCACACTAAGTAAAGCTGAAAAAGCTTGTGCATCACCAAGGGTTCTTGAAGTACTTTATGCGCTTTATCAAAAACACCGCAAAGAAGCACAAGCTGCAGCAATAATTACGACGATGTTTACCGGCATGGATATTGACCCAGGAGATATTAGAATCACTGAAATTGCAGTTGAGGATGTTGTTTCTATGGATAAATCTTTCACTTGCTCGGTATATGGTGAAAGAATAGGGATGCGCTTTGATGCTTCAACTGTGCCAGACGTTGAATATTATTCAGTCGATCAGTATGGTAATCATGTCTCCTTAGGAGATAACTCAGGCGATAAAGCTGTGAAACATGGTCTAGCTAATATTGCACAGAAATTTGCAGAAAGATCTTATGAGGATAAAATTGAATTAAAGTATTTAGATAATACGCGTATTAAGCTAGAATCGGGGTCAGATTCTGTTACGATAGATTTGGATTAACTAAGGGCTGTACTATTTTTTGGCAATACGCAATACAGATAGAAATTAAATAGAGTCTCCTCAGAAATTCAGTAAACATTGCGGGTACAGTTTGAACTTTCCCCTGAGACTTAGAAAACCATTTAAGCGGCATCTAAACATTAAGAAGCCATATTTATATCCGCACGTACAAAGCCAAATAAAAACCTTCA
>JAJFJH010000406.1 GCA_021774155.1 Nitrosomonas sp. | reverse complement strand
AATGGATTGTCAACTTGGTACGCGCAGGTATGGGTATAGCCTTATTGCCGGAATACTCGATACCCCAAAATTGCGGCGATATTAGCTGGTGTTATTTGGTTAACCCAGATATTAGCCGCAAGGTGCAGGTATATTTTCTTAGGCAAGGAAAAAAGCAATCTGCGATATCCGATTTTGTCGCATGCTTGGATTTATCTCTAAATTAGTTAAATTGGCAAAAATTATGAAATGGGGATATGTTGATCAGACCAATACACAACTAAAATTAAATGGAGCTATAAATGCCATCAATAGGAAACAACCTCAAATCTAATTTAATTGATGCGTTTTTCGCATGTGATTTAAAACAATTGCAAAAAGATTATCGCTCCATCAAAGAAAACAATGTTTCAAAAAAAGCTTTTCTTTACCGCCAAGGTGATCGCTGTTCGGATGTCTTTTGGATAAAAAACGGCATCGTTAAGCTCTCCCATATAACAGAAGAAGGAGCTGAGATGACCATGACTATTCTTGGGAAAGGGAGCGTTATTGGTTGCTTTTGGAATAATTCTGCCAGCCCAGAAGTAGAAGAGACTGTGCAAGCTTTGGGAGAAGTGAGTTTCTATCGGTTAACAATAGGCGACTTCAAGGCATTAATGTCTCATCAAACAGAGTTGGCATGGCATATTTTTGAAGAGATAAATGCACGTAAGCAGAAAGTCGAACGCAAACTTCGAACGGTTCTAACACAGTCAGTTGAAATGCGTGTTATCGCAACATTATTAGAATTATCTGAAATATTTGGCATAAAGTGTACGCATGGTTATGCGCTGGAAATTCATTTAACTCAACAGGAAGTGGCGGATTTAGTCGGTGCCAGTCGTTCGGTGGTCAGCACAGTTTTAAATGATTTTAGGAGCCGTGGAATGCTTGATTATACGCGTGAACAGATTTGTATTAATGATGATTCATTAATTAACCTTTAAGATAAAAATTATAGCTGGGAATATATTTGTTATTTTGTTATGTAGCTAACAGACTTCAGTAACAGAACTACCTTAATATACGACGAGTGGTGACTATGGAGTGACCACAAAATATTACAGGAGAGTTCTCATGAAAGTAATTTCACCCCGCACACACGGCTATTTTGATTTTTTGACAGTCGTTATTTTTTTACTCGCCCCTACAGTATTAGGGTTAAGTCAGCTTCCTGCTATGCTTGCTTATGGCCTGGCTGTAGTCCATTTGATCGTTACGCTAGCGTCTGATTTTCCATTTGGAATGTTTAAGCTAATTCCTTTTACTATTCACGGTTGGATTGAACGTCTGGTTGGCCCCTCGCTGATTGCTCTGCCTTTTATCTTTGGTTTTGCCGATGAAGAAACAGCAAGAAACTTTTTTATTGGTGTTGGTCTGGTTGTTATCGTGCTCGGTTTTCTCACTGATTATCAAGCTGTTGAAAGAGATAAAAATCTGGCGAACAGCTAACAATATTAGATTAACATTTCATACATGCGGCCGTTCCAATGGCCACATGTATGAAAATCATTAATACACTTTTTTCAATAAAGACTTAATAAGGAAATAAAATGAAAACGATTAGTAAAATTGTTGATGATGTTTCTGTCTCTCCTGAAACTGAAGAAACTTTTATCAAGATAAAGAAAGCGCTAAAAGCGCCTTTTACACCCAACTTTTTTCGAGTATGGGGCGTTTCACCTGAGTCATTAAATGGCATATGGCCCGTGATGGATCATGTATTGACAAGTGGGCGTGTAAGCCGCCGACTCAAAGAAATGATTTTTGTTGCGATCTCATCATTAAAGGGTTGCCATTACTGCGAAGCTGCGCACCATGCTTTTTGTTTAAGCATAGGCGTCACAGCCGATCAAATTGATGATCTGATTAAAAACTATACAGCAAATACGGCTGATCCAAAAGATAAAGCCGCCATAGATTTTGCTGTTAGGCTCGCTAAAGATTCTCACTCATCAAGTGAGCAAGATTTCCAGGCTTTAAGAGAGCTGGGCTTTGATGATGAGGAAATCATGGAAATTATTGCCATGTCAGGTATGAGCGTTTTCTATAATCATTTGGCAAATGCAACAAAAATAAACATTGACGAAGGTTTTACTAAAATGATCTCAAGGAAATGAAACGTTCCTTGCAGTAAGGAAGTGTTTCTAAACTATTTGGATGATCTTGTACCATGCTTATTTCTGCCAAATCAAATTTCATTATTTTTCAGAAACATCATAGCGTATTGAAAATACAAACTAAATAATCTACTTAGAAGGAAAGCAATATGGCCATTAATTACGATATTGAAAATAAGATAGCGCTTGTAACAGGCGCTAACCGAGGTATTGGTAAAGCCATTGTTGAAACTTTTTTAAAAAAAGGGGCTACAAAAATATATCTGGGTGTTAGAACTTTAAGTACAGCTGATCCACTTATAGAAAAATATGGGAATCGTGTTGAAGCGATACATATTGATTTGGCAAAGCCTGAAACAATTTCTTCTGCCGCAGAGCAAGCCACAGATGTTGAGGTTGTGGTAAATAATGCAGGTGTACTAAAGAAAGCAACACCTTTAGATAATGGCGCCATAGATGCACTTAACTTTGAAATGGAAATTAATGTTGGTGGACTTATTAGAATGGCACAAGCCTTTGCACCAGTATTAAAAGCAAACGGAGGTGGGGCATTCATTCAACTTAATTCTATTGCATCAATTAAAAACTTCTTACCACTTACTACCTATTCTGCTTCGAAAGCTGCAGCGTACTCTGTAACGCAGGGTTTGAAAGATCTATTAGGTGAACAAGGTACTGCAGTTATAAGTGTGCACCCTGGCCCTATCGCTACGGATATGGGCGATGATGCAGGATTTACTGAAATTGCTGAACCGACAAGCCTTGTCGCTGATGAAATCGTAGCGGCTCTTAAAGCTGGTGAATTTCATGTTTTTCCCGATGCTATGGCAAAACAAATTCAAGGAGCTTACCGAAGTTACGCTGAAAATATAATTGAAGCTGATGTCAAGGAAGGCTAGTTGACCGAGTCGTCCGGAGGAATCTCTCCTCCAGGCTCTCACAGAACCGTGAGCAAATTCCGACAAAGGTACTTACAGGAAATAAACGATGTTGATCCGACCATATAACCTGAAATGGTTTTTAAAAATTGAAGGGTGGTATATCCTGTTTTTTATCGTCTACGGGAGCGTCATTTGTATTCTCAATATGTACCCTTTCTTTGAGGATTACACTCTCCCGTTTTCTGCTATTGGTTTTCTTGGAACCGCTGTAGCCATTCTTCTAGGATTTCGAAATAACTCCGCCTACGAACGATTCTGGGAGGCTCGAAAAGCTTGGGGTGATTTAACCAATGCCTCCCGGTATTTTTCATCACAAGTAATGACGTACGTTCAACCGCCGCAAGGGCAGGACCAAGAAGCGCCTAACGTGGCCGACGTGCATCAAAAAATACTCTTTCGACATTTGACCTTTGTGAATGCATTACGATTACAACTCCTAAACGAT
>JAJFJH010000405.1 GCA_021774155.1 Nitrosomonas sp. | reverse complement strand
TCATTTTTACACTCTTACCTATCTATCTTATAATGTAAATAATAATGATAATGAGAGTCATTCTTGATTATAACGAATAATGGAAAAAATACAAAACATATTGCGTCGTGCCAGTGCGGATATTCATTCAGGAAATCTGGAAAATGCTGCGAAACTATTGGATGCGTTGAAGGACGAGCACCCATTGTCACCCGAGGTTGCACGACTATGGTGTTTGCTCGCAAGGCGTACTGGGAAAGCGGGTGCTGTTCCTGCTTATGCCGCTAAGATTTATGCGCATGTCGAGGGTGATGTGCATAAAGCGCGTTGGGCGCAAATCATGGGAGCAGCTAATTTTTCTTTGTTAAATTTAGAAGTAGCTCATGCTAATTTTACTTGTGCGTTGGAGCACCTTATTGCTTTAATTAAAGCTGGAAAAGTGCCAACTAAAAAGAAAAAGCCGGCAACGACTGAAAATGTATTTTTATCAGGTAAGGCTGAGCAGCTGCTATGGTCCACTTGTGCGACATTATCGTCACGGGAAATTCAGGCTTTTCCATATGCCGGGACGTTATTGGGGGTTGTTCGGACAGGCGCGTTGTTATCCTTTGATAAAGATCTCGATATTGCCGTATGGATTGAGTCCTTAGATACCTGCTGTGCTGAGTTAGAACAAAATGGCTGGGTTAGAGTGAAGGCGGGCATTGATTACACCAATTATCGTGACTATCGGCACACTGAAACAGGGATTACGCTTGATGTCTGTGCTTTGGAACGTCGGGATGATCAGCGCATAGTCGGCGGGTTTTCATTGCCCGATTATCCTGAAGCCTATCAGCGGGTGGCGGTTTTTCCCCCGTTTGAACTGATACAGCGTGATACCGCCTTTGGAAAAGTTTGGTTTCCACAACGACCTGAAATTATCTTGAAAGCGTTTTATGGCGATTGGCGTACATCAAACCCCCATTGGGATACTGTGATTTCTGCGCTAAATTTGGAAAAATTCACGTTATTGGTTAGGTGTTACGCATATTACCGATTGGTGCATCGTTGGTTGTCTGGTGACTTGCCTGGGGCATGGAGTTATGCGTTGCAAATTGGCATCAAAGACCCTGATGATGTACTGGCACTACGGTGTCGCCAGTGGTTAGAGAAAACCATATTGCGTTTAGATCAAGACGTACCTGTATGGCCGCAAAATAGGCCGCAACGGCGGGTATTCACGCGTATGGTGGCGGATTTATTTCATCAAGGACACGTTAGTTTTTTATGCGCTGCACGGGCATTGGGCACGCACTTGACGGTATGTGTTGTTTCAGATGAGCGTGTATTGGATAATAAGGGCAAACCGTCTGTCATGACGCAAGCGGAGCGGGTGGCGGTAGTGTCTGCCTGTCAATATGTTGATACGGTTATCACTGACAGCCCGGTCAATGCGACGGTAGAATTTATGCGACAACATGATTTTGAGATTTATGCATTTGCTTGTGGCTCAGAACAAGAGCGTGCGGAGAAATATAAGCAATGTTCAGGTCTACCGTCAACTATGATTCACGAGCTTGAATATACAGCGGGTATTTCAACATCTGATCTTGTTGCACGAGTCATGGGTGGTGCTGGGCGCTAGCGCTTCTTAGAAATGTTAATGAATTTGCGAGAGATTAACGGGTCATGTATATTGTGCCCAATTTTATTTAAAGCGAAACTAAGTGAAAGTTAAGCTATACTTTTACTTGGATCTTCCTTTTTCCTTCTTTTCCTAAAGTTTTTTACATCATATAACTGTGCGACCAATCAATAAATCCAGCAAGCTTGCTGATGTGTGCTATGACATTCGTGGCCCGGTACTTGATCGTGCTCGGCAAATGGAAGATGACGGCCAATATATTATTAAACTGAATATTGGCAATCCAGCAACGTTTGGCTTTGAAGCACCTGAAGAGATCTTACAGGATGTGATCCATAACTTGTCCGCAGCGTCGGGTTATTGCGACTCCAAAGGCTTATTTGCGGCGCGTAAAGCCATTATGCATTACACTCAAGAAAAACACATCAGTAATGTGCAGATGGATGATATCTTTATTGGGAATGGGGTGTCAGAATTGGTTGTCATGACCATGCAGGCGCTGCTGGATAATGACGATGAAGTGCTTGTTCCAATGCCGGATTACCCGTTGTGGACGGCTTCGGTAGTGCTGGCTGGTGGTGTTGCAAGGCATTACATCTGTGATGAACAATCTGGCTGGTTACCCGATTTGGATGATATGCGTGCCAAGATTTCATCAAAAACACGCGCCATCGTAATCATTAACCCAAATAATCCAACGGGTGCGCTTTATCCAAAGGAATTTTTACTGGAAATTATAGAAATTGCACGCCAACATCAGTTGATTATCTATGCTGATGAAATATACGACAAGATTTTGTATGATGGCGCGACGCATACATCTATTGCTTCGTTGGCCGATGACATACTGTTCATCACCTTTAATGGGCTGTCAAAGAACTACCGTGCGGCAGGATTTCGATCTGGCTGGATGATTGTTTCTGGTGAAAAGAATCATGCGCGTGATTATATTGCTGGGCTGAATATGTTGGCTTCCATGCGCTTATGCGCGAATGTGCCGTCTCAATTTGGTATTCAGACGGCATTAGGGGGTTATCAGAGTATTGTTGACTTAACGTTACCTACAGGACGATTGAAACGTCAGCGTGATGTCGCCTGGAAATTGTTGACAGATATCCCCGGTGTGACTTGTTATAAACCAAAAGCCGCATTATATTTGTTCCCACGTTTAGATCCAAAGCGTTACCCGATCGAAGACGATCAGCAGTTTGTGCTTGATCTGCTGTTAGAAGAAAAAGTACTACTGGTGCAGGGGAGTGGTTTTAATTGGTCAAATTCTGATCACTTTCGCGTGGTTTTCTTACCTAATGTTGATGTTTTGACAGAAGCTGTTGGCCGTATCGCACATTTTCTTGAACGTTTTCGCAAGAAACATGGAACATAGCTTAAAATACAACTAGGCGGTTAGCTTGTAACCGTACGTCTTGCGCCCTTTGAACTCTATTTTTTATTAAAAACTATGAAACCCATTAATATTGGCTTGTTAGGTGTTGGTACCGTTGGTGGCGGTACCTTTGATGTGCTCAAACGTAATAAAGTAGAGATTGCACGACGTGCTGGACGTGAAATTAACGTCAAAATGAT
>JAJFJH010000404.1 GCA_021774155.1 Nitrosomonas sp. | reverse complement strand
ACATCGTACACCTATCAAACTAGTGGAAAAGATACTTATGTGATTAAGGAAACAGAAAATAAGGTAGCTGATCCGGTGCATTTACCGGAGATCAACGTAACGAGCATGACGGACCCTAACTCTCCCTATAGTACACAATATAAAGTACCTAATGCCTCTACTGCGACCAAGACAAGCACACCCATTATGGAAACACCCATGTCCATTCAGGTGGTGCCTAAATCAGTGCTTAATGATCAACAAGCCTTTCGCCTAGAAGACGCTTTGAATAATGTCAGCGGCGTTTTTCCTAGTAATGCATTTAACTCGGTAGATGTTTTTAACATTCGGGGCTTCGAGACATTTGATTACTACCGCGATGGCGTGCGTTTTCAAACCGCACTGACACAAACCGGCCCAAGAGAAGTAGCCAATCTGGAAAGAATCGAGGTATTAAAAGGTCCAGCATCGATTCTATTCGGTCGAATTGAGCCTGGTGGAATGATAAATCTGGTGACTAAAAAGCCGCAGGCCACACCCTATTATTCGTTACAGCAACAGTTTGGTTCGTACAATCAATTCCGCACCACTCTGGATGCTACTGGAGGGCTGAATCAGGATGGCTCACTTATGTATCGTGTCAATTTTGCGTATGAGGACAGATCCTCGTTCCGACAATTTGTTGACAATCATCATTTCTTTGTCGCGCCTGTGGTTCAGTGGCGTATCTCAGATCGCACCCAGATTACCGCTGAAATGGAATATAGAACAGGCAAACTTACTGCTGATTATGGTTTTCCGGCGATTGGTAATCGACCGATTAAATTGCCTGTGAAACGTAATTTAGGCGAATCTTTTGCAGGCGCAAAATTTGATGAGTATCAAGCTGGATTTAACTGGTCACACGCATTTAACGACAATTGGGAAATAAAAAATCGCTCGAATCTTCAGCGTACAGTTGAAAATGATGATGTCGTAATACCAATTGGATTGCAGGCAGACAACCGTACCCTGGATCGTTTTTATGCTGGATTTAGGGACAACAAAGCGAATACATATTTTACGAATATGGATTTGACCGGTAATTTTGATACTTTTGGTGTTAAACATACGGTACTGATGGGGGGAGACTATTATCGTATAGAAAAGTCCGGAATGCTCATTGATAATTTTAATTTTCCTTCAATTGATATTTTTAATCCGGTGCATGGTGGTTTACCGATTCGTGATCCAGGGGATGATGTTAATGTCGATCGATCCGAGGACTGGTTTGGTTTATATTTTCAGGATCAGATGAAACTACCTTATAACGTGCATGTACTGGCAGGTTTTCGCTACAACAATGCCGACACTAGAATTCACAACACATCAGCCGATAATTCGACCTTAATTAAGGCCCATTTTAAGCAAGATAAGATTACACCGCGAGTTGGTGTGGTATGGCAACCTGTCAAAGCAATTTCATTTTATGGTAACTATGTTGAAAATTTTGGTTCTCCGAATTTATTTTCAACAGGGCAAGATGGACAACCCCTTCAAGCAGAAACTGCGCAGCAATGGGAGGCCGGAATAAAAACGGAGCTATTCGACGGGCGTTTCAACGCGACAGCGGCTTGGTTTCAGTTGACAAAACAAAACATTGCTACTGGTGATCCTAACCCGCAGTTAGCACTTCAAGGATTTTCAGTGCTGACGGGTGAAGCGCGTAATGAGGGTGTCGAAGTCGACATCACCGGAGAAATACTACCGGGCTGGAATGTCATCGCCAACTATGCCTATACAGACTCGGAAATTACTCGAACCAATGATGCTACGTTGGGAAACCGCTTTCCGAACGTACCTAAACATGCTGGCAATATCTGGTCTACCTACGCATTCCAGAATGAAAGCTTGAGGGGTCTAAGATTCGGCGGCGGCGTAACGCTGAGAGGCAAGCGTGAAGGCAACCGGGAAAATGATTTTCAGATGCCCGGTTATGCCGTATTTAATTTGATGACTAGCTATGCGATGAAGCTGGGAAAAACTCGGGTCACTGCGCAGCTGAATGTGAATAACCTATTCGATAAGGAATATTTTCCAAGTAGCGGTGGTTTTGATCGTGCGCGTATCTATGTTGGTACGCCACGTGTGTTCCTAGGTTCTATTCGGGTTGAATATTAGTCAGCGCGGATGGGTGAAACCCATCAAAACTTAATGCAATAGAAATTAAATTCGGCAATAGTTGATGGGTTGCGCCCATCTTACGTAAGCTTGATACCTTAATCACATTAATATAAATTAAAAGTAATGCCTGAAACAGTCTTACTATTAAGGAGATTAATTAATGCTTATTACATCTAAAGGTCAAATCACCATACCTAGAAAATATAGAGAATCATTGGGTCTGTTGCCACATACCCATATTGAGTTTGAATGCATCGGGGATGAACTGCGTATCAAAAAGGCAAAGCAGGTTGTCCGGGGTAAAAAAATCATCGAGTCGATGGCAGGAAAAAGTACCGTTGCCATGAGCACCGAAGAGATTATGCAATTAACACGCGGCGAATAA
>JAJFJH010000403.1 GCA_021774155.1 Nitrosomonas sp. | reverse complement strand
CCTGCCTGATCCTGTAATCAGTTTTAATGCCGGGAATCTGCCAGTAAATACATTCAATACCGCTCAGGTAGACATGACACAAATCGGGCCGGGTATTTCTCAAGCAATTCCTTTTCCCGGAAAACTTGCATTACGTAGTACTGCAGCAACTTTTGAAGCGGAGGCGGCCCTACAAAATGTAACAGAAGCCCGATGGTGGTTACTCAGTAACGTCAAACAGGTTTGGTGGCAAGTTTTTTACCTGGATCATGCCTTGCAGATCGTGAAAAATAACCAAATACTGTTAAAACAGTTTATTCAGATCACCCGCACTAAATATGAAGTGGGCGAAGGATTGCAACAAGATATCTTGCTGGCACAACTGGAACTGTCTAATTTGTTGGATCAACAGATCAAACTGGAAGGTGCACGACGTAATTCTGTTGCCCAGTTGAATGCATTGCTGGATAAAGCCGCCAATCAGCCGGTAAAATTACCTGCAGAGATAGCAGAACAATTACCGACTATTCTTTCAGAAACTGCACTGTACCAGCAAGCGGAGCACTCCAGAGCCTTGCTGGCATCGAAACATGAATCCATCAATGCCGCACAGGCCCGTGTAGATTTGGCCAAAAAGGACTATTACCCGGATTTTAAATTAGGGGCCTCTTATGGGTTTCGGCGTGACCGTCCTACAGGTATTGATCGAGCAGATTTTTTAACACTTAATCTGAGTATGAATGTCCCGATCTTCTTTGATCGCAAACAAGCCAAAGCAGTGGATCAACGTAACAGTGAATTGATGCAACAAAAATATATACTACAAGATGAATGGAATCGAGTACGTGCCCAGATCTCACAAAATCACAGTGATTTCCAACGTGCCAAAGAACAAGTGATATTGTTCAAAACAGGCATTATTCCTCAAGCAAGGCAAACGGTAGCTTCTATGTTGGCTGGCTATCAAGTGAGCCAAGTTGACTTTCTGAACCTGGTTCGCAGTCAGATCGCTTTATTAAATCATGAACTGCAATACTGGAATGCTTTTGCAGAAGCCAATCAAGCTTTGGCTAATTTAACGGCTGCTGTTGGCCAGGAAGAAATTTATGAATAAATCGTTAATAATTACTGCTATTTTGATGTTAGTTGTCGGTATTAGTGGCGGCTATTGGTATGCTAACCATCTGCAACAAAACATCACACAACATCAGCCAGATAACGGACAAACCGTCCATTCAGCAAAAATTAAAGAACCGTTATTTTATCGCAGCCCCATGAATCCATCGGCGACTTCTCCTGTTCCCGCAAAAGATTCAATGGGCATGGATTATGTACCAGTTTATGCTGATGATGATACCGATGCTGACAACAGCCCGCCGGGTACCGTCAGGATTGATCCCGTCACTGAGCAAAATATGGGTGTACGTACCGCAATCGTTAAAAAAGACATTCTGTCACATATCGTGCGAGCCGTCGGTCGTGTGGACTATGATGAAGAACGCATCGTACGTTTACACCCCAAGGTAGAAGGCTGGATTGAAACGATGCGGGTGGATAAAACGGGTGAGAAGGTCAAGGGAGATCAGGACCTACTCAGTATTTATTCTCCACAACTGGTCGTCAGCCAACAAGAATACATTCTGGCCTTAAACAACCTTAACACATTGAAACAAAGCCCAATTGAAGACATCCGCCGGGGTGCAGAAGAGCTGGTAAGCAGTTCACGTGAACGGCTAAGACTATTAGATGTACCTAAACATCAACTGCGCCAACTGACACAGGATCATAATATACATAAAAGTCTACATATTCATAGTCCCTCACCCGGTATCGTAGTCAATATTGGTGCACGTGAAGGCCAGTATGTAACCCCTGCTACCGAAATTTATATGATTGCCGATTTATCTACAGTCTGGGTGTATGCCGATATCTACGAGAATGAATTGCCTTGGGTTAAACAGGGTGACTTGGTTGAAATGCAATTAGCAGGGATTCCTGGACGTATTTTCAGAGGACACTTAGCCTTTATTTACCCTTATGCCGAAGAAAAAACGCGAACAATTAAAGTACGTCTGAAATTTGATAATACACAGTTGTTATTAAAACCTGAAATGTTCGCTGAAGTATCGATCTATGCGGATCAGCAAACAAGTGCATTAGTGATTCCGTCCGAAGCTATCATCCGCTCAGGCACCCGAGATAAAGTTTTTGTGGTTCGCAGTGCGGGTAGATTTGAGCCACGTACTATTACAACAGGCATCGCGTCTGAAGGAAAAGTGATTGTTCTGGAAGGACTCAAAGAAGACGAAGAAATTGTCATTTCAGCTCAGTTTCTAATTGATTCTGAATCCAGCCTGCGTGAAGCCACCACCAAAATGATGGATCCAGGAATACAAAAATCCGAAGAACCCAACCCATTGCAGATAGAACAAGAGGCGCATCAACATGATTAATGCCATCATTAATGGTTCTCTGAATAACCGGTTTATGGTTCTGTTGGCAGTTGTTGTGCTGGCCGCAGCGGGATTTTGGTCTTTTAAAAATATTTCGTTAGACGCTATTCCTGATTTGTCTGATGTACAAGTAATTGTGTTTACTGAATTTCCTGGGCAATCCCCTCAAGTAGTCGAGGACCAAGTGACCTATCCTTTGACTACGGCCATGCTGGCAGTCCCTCATGCCAAAGTGGTGCGTGGCTATTCCTTCTTTGGGCTATCATTTGTTTATATCATTTTTGACGATGGTACCGACATGTATTGGGCCAGATCCCGAGTGCTGGAATACCTTAATTATGCCAACGAGCGGTTGCCGCAAGGCGTCAATCCATCATTGGGACCGGATGCGACTGGCGTTGGCTGGGTTTATGAGTATGCGTTGGTCGATAAAACTGGTAAACATGATCTGGCTGAATTACGTTCCATTCAGGATTGGTATCTGCGATACCCATTGCAAACTGTTCAGGGCGTGGCAGAAGTCGCATCCGTCGGCGGTCATGTCAAACAATATCAGATAGAAGTCAATCCCAATGCCTTGCTTGCCTATGGCATCCCTTTATCCAAAGTAAAGCATGCCATTCAACGCTCGAATAACGATGTTGGCGGACGATTAATCGAAATGGCTGAAACGGAATATATGGTGCGTAGCCCGGGCTATATTCGTTCTCTGGAAGATATCCGGAGTATTCCGGTGGGGGTTGATGCTAACGGTACCCCCATTCGCATACAGGACGTCGCACATGTTCAAATCGGTCCCGAGCTACGCCGTGGTGTCGTAGAGCTAAATGGTGAAGGCGAAGTAGCCGGAGGTATCGTCATTATGCGTTATGGCGATAATGCACAGGCGACCATACTGGGAGTACGTAAAAAACTGGAAGAACTTAAACAAGGACTACCGGAAGGTGTTGAAATTGTTCCCGTTTATGACCGTGGCGATTTGATTGAACGCGCGGTTGATACATTAAATACAGCGCTGATTCAAGAACTGATCATCGTCTGTGTGCTGGTCGGTTTGTTTTTACTCCATCTGCGTTCATCATTGGTCGTGGTAATCACGTTACCACTGGCTGTATTGATGGCATTTATTGTTATGAAATGGCAAGGCATTAATGCCAACATCATGTCTTTGGGGGGCATAGCCATTGCCATTGGTGATATGGTCGATGGTGCCATCGTGATGGTGGAAAACGCTCACAAACATATCAGTGAAGCAATTGCAAAGAAAAAAGCCGAACTGACTGAAAGTGAACGCTGGCAAGCCATTGGTAAGGCTTCACGTGAAGTCGGCCCTGCACTGTTTTTCTCATTACTAATTATTACCGTCTCATTTATACCTATTTTTGCGATGGAAGCACAGGAAGGTCGTATGTTTAGCCCACTGGCTTATACCAAGTCTTATGCCATGGCAGCGGCGGCCATGTTGACGATCACGGTGGTGCCAGTATTGATGGGTTATTTTATTCGCGGCAAAATTATTCCTGAACGTAAAAACCCGGCTAACCGGTTCTTGCATCTTATTCATGCTCCAATACTCAAACTGGCCATGCGTTGGCGCGCAGTCACATTAATACTGGCCATGCTGCTACTAGCTTCAACCCTTTATCCGCTGTCCAAGATTGGCAGTGAATTTATGCCGCCATTGGATGAGGGCGATATTCTTTACATGCCGAGTACATTTCCCGGGATTTCCATCACTAAGGCCAGAGAACTTTTACAACAAACTGACAAAATTCTGATGACTTTTCCTGAAGTTCATCATGTTTTCGGAAAAATTGGCCGAGCAGAGACGGCTACGGATCCTGCACCCCTGTCGATGGTGGAGACAACCATCAGTCTTAAACCCAAATCAGAATGGCCTGAGCCCAATAAAACCACACAGGAACTCATAACGGAAATGGACCAGGCCATTCAATTACCAGGGCTCACCAACGCCTGGACCATGCCTATAAAAACACGTATCGATATGCTATCAACCGGGATTAAAACACCGGTTGGTATCAAAGTTTCAGGGCCTGATTTAAATGAATTACAGCGTTTATCTAAAAATATTGAGCAAATGATGAAAACCATGCCGGAAACACTATCCGCTTTCGGTGATCGGGCTGTCGGGGGATATTATCTAGATTTTGATATCAAACGTGAAGAAGCTGCGAGTTATTGATTAACCGTGGGTGACGTACAAGACGTCATTCAGAGCGCCATCGGTGGTATGAACATTACTGAAACCGTTGAAGGCCTGGAACGCTACCCAGTCAATTTGCGTTATCCGCGGGAATTACGGAGTAATCCGGAAAACCTGAAGCGTACGTTAATCCCTACCCCTACCGGGGCGCAGATCCCGTTGTCATTGGTGGCTGATTTGACATTGCGGCGTGGACCACCTGTCATTAAAAGTGAAAATGCGCGCCCTAATGCTTGGATTTATGTGGATCTTAAAACTTCCGACATCGGTGGCTTTGTAACCAAAGCACAACAGCTTGTAGCAAGCCAGATAGTCCTTCCTGCTGGCTACACCATTAGCTGGTCGGGTCAGTTTGAATATATGGAGCGCGCCGCAGAAAAACTACGTATTGTGGTGCCTCTGACAATTATGCTGATCTTTTTCCTACTGTATCTTGCTTTTCGAAATGTGATGGAACCTGTCATCGTTATGTTGACTGTTCCCTTCGGTCTTATTGGCGGCGTCTGGCTAGTCTATCTACTTGGATTTAACCTTTCTGTTGCTGTTTATGTTGGTTTTATTGCACTGGCTGGAACTGCAGCGGAAACCGGGGTGATGGTATTAAACTTTATTGATATTGAAATTGCCAAATTGCGTCGGCAAAAACAAAAACTGTTATCCTCCGCAGAAATTCGTGAAGCGGTCGAAGCTGCCACTGCCATGCGTGTAAGGCCAGTTGCAATTACTGCGTTTTCTACCATGATCGGCTTAATCCCCATCATGCTCGCCACAGGCAGTGGTGCTGACGTTACACATCGCATTGCTGCACCTGTTCTGGGTGGCATGGTTACCGTACTGTTGCTAACTTTGCTAGTATTTCCAGTCATTTACAGTTTAGTCTTGCAGTTTCAGGAAAAACGTAAACAACAAGATATTGACACAACTCAAATACAATCAGATCAGGCTGAGTACAATAATAAAGGAGGTGAGTGATATGGAACTAGGCCCAGTGCGCAGAATTTACCAGGCAACAGCATCAATACTTTCCAGAGCAAATTTATATCTCATTGCTCCTAAACAGATAATTATTTTCCTGATTACGTATAAGCTTCAGCCAGTTTTTTTAATAAAAATTGGGTAAATTTTAGCAAAGGTACATAATGAGTCAGACCCCTGCCCTATTCCCCTCATCACATCCCCAGTTGCAGTCGTATAACACGCTCGATTTCATCCATTTCCTGAGGGGTTACAGCCCCTATTTTGATGGAGAGACGTAGTTTGCTTATAGTGGTGAGTTGATCTGCCATAGCCTTACTTTGCTTCCCTTGAACGTTTATCAGGCATTCAGCGGGATAGATGTTTTTTATAACGCTTGTAAGAGGTATAACCTGCACGCGATTTAACACTTTATTTGCAACGTCATTGCTTGCAATCACTGCTGGGCGTGTTTTCTTAACTTCACCACCAATGGATGGATCAAAGTTAATCCACCAGACTTCTCCCCTTCTAGGGATGATGGTGCTACGTTTCGTCATGAGTCAGATCGACCATTCCTTGTTCAGACCATGCAAGGGCTTCCTTCTCACGTTCTTCATCCGCAGCCATAGCCATATAACCCGCCTCAATGTCGTCAGCTACAACATGCGGACGCGCCATGTCATTTAGAAAGCGACTGATGTTGCCGCGTCCTATACGAGCATGCAGGCCCTTATATACCTCGTCGTCTACTGTAATTGTCAATTTCTTCATAATGCCACCTATACGTATATAATACGTATTATTGCATGTGGTTGTATTAAATACAAATTCTTATACAGCTTCTGATATTCCTGTTAGCAATAAATCGCCTCCAACTGATTCTGAACTGTAAAACAGCGCCCAAAAAAATTAAACGCTGATAATTAAAGCACCCACTACCTGACTAGTACCCGTTTTTGCTTATTCTCTTGCTGTTTTTGCTCAAGGCTGTTTTGTAATTTCTCAACCTTGGCTTGTTCTCTGGATTGTTCCGATACTCTCATAACAACAGAACCAACTTGGCGTTTAATACCTTCAAACCCTAAAGTACTTTTATTGGCGAGATCATTAAAATCACTTAATTTTTGTGTGTCTTGCTCCCCGGGTGCAAAGATCGGCAAAACCGCAGTGCCACCAACTAATTCCGCGGCTTCCAATGCTTTTTCTCGGCCAGGATTTTTACCATTTACAGCTTCCTGACTACGGTCATCATCACCGGCGATAATAATCGGCTTCTGCGGGTATTTCTCATGCAAAGCTTGCGCTACTTTAGGCAGATTACCTGAATCAAATGCGGTCACAACGGGATGATCCAGGGCTTTGGATAATGTGTCTGCGGTCGCATAACCTTCAGCAATCACAATGGTAGGCGCTGCATCCAGTGCCGCCACACCCTGATTTTTGCCATCGACTACATAAAAATTGCTTTCTTTTTTACTACCAGCCGCAAAAAACTTAGCGCCGCTCGGCTGTATTGTTTGTACGCTCCAAGTCTCTCCATCGATGTCTTGCGCTGGCAGCAATAGATCACCTGCCGTTAATACAATACTGTCTGGATTGGATTCACGTAATGCTTTGGATTCCTGCCAGTCTTTACCGATTTTTATGGTGGAGTCTTTGGGTAGTGCGCCTGCATTATCCGGCACAATTTTTAAATCGCCTGGCCGTGCATTCTTTTCCAA
>JAJFJH010000402.1 GCA_021774155.1 Nitrosomonas sp. | reverse complement strand
TGGTTTAGTGGGCTTTACTGCAACACTACTTTGGCACGTTGATGCCGTTTAGGGTAGTGGGCGTCCATTCCATTACTTTGTCACTGGCAATTCCCTTCTTTTATGCAGCTTAGATAACTGAATTATAAAAGATTATTAGGGAATCGCCACTTCCTCTTGTGCAATATTGAGGCTAGTGAAGCATGGATCAATAGCATCTTTCTGGTTATGAACCTGATGGTGTTGTTGAAGGTTTTTATTTGGCTTTGTACGTGCGGTTATAAATATGGCTTTTTAATATTTAAATGCTGCTTAAATAGTTTTCAAAGTCTCAGGGGGAAGTTCAAGCTGTATCCGCAATGTTTACTGAGTTTCTGAGGAGGCTCTATTTAACCATCGTTATGGATCTTCAACGTGGCGCGGTTATCTTTGTTGGCGACGGGAAAGGCGGCGATGCATTGATTCCATTTTGGAAGCGTTTGAAACGCTCGGGCGCCCAAACCGAAGCGGTTGCAACCGATATGGGTCCAGCATACATTAGTGCGGTACACGCTAATCTTCCAGAAGCAACGCTTGTGTTTGACCACTTTCACATCATCAGGTTGTTCAATGAAAAACTAACAAAACTGCGTCGTGATCTGCAACAAGAAGCAGAAAACGGGTTGGGCAAACCCGTGCTAAAAGGCATCCGTTGGTTGTTACTCAAAAACCCTGACAATCTTGATGATGCGCGCGATGAACGCCAACGTCTGGATGAAGCATTGAAGCTTAATGAACCTTTAGCAACCGCCTATTATATGAAAGAAGAGCTACGCAATATCTGGCATCAACCAGATAAAGCCTCGGCTCAGAATGCGCTTGACGAGCGGGTAAAGAAAGCCGCGACCTCCAGCGTCAACATGCTTAAGCAATTCTCTAAAACGCTTGCTGCTCACCGCTCAGGCATTCTTGCTTATTTCGACTTTGATGGCTTATCAACTGGACCACTGGAAGGCACTAATAACAAGATAAAAATGTTGCATAAAATGGCCTATGGCTTCAGGGATATCGAATTCTTTAAACTGAAAATTATGGCACTGCATGAAACTAAATATGTTCTGGTCGGTTGAAACCGAAAGTACGCACTTGCCGGATGAACCTTGACTTTAGACTTGGTTTCTTTTTCCCCAACCCCGCCCAAGAAGGATATAGGTTAGGTGAATTAAATCGATTAAACTTTATGCGCAGCTACTGCACGTAAACGACCCGGTAGATTTATGAAAAATGGGCTTTGAATGCGTCAATAAATTGGTTCATTGACTCATTAGGCAGTACATTTATACCAGCAGCGCTTTTTCGACCGCCACCTGTTTCAAATTTACCGGCCAATTCAACGGCACTGCGTTCTTTATCAAGCGGTGAACGAATACTTACCTTATATGTTCCATCAGCATTCTCGGTAATGGTGGCGTGAGCACGTTCCGGGTATTGATTAGCAAGATCGTTAATATAAACACCGCTGACCCGCCGCGCCCATTTTTCATTGTTAAAAGAAACAATCGCCGATTCAGAAGATTGATATAGATAAGGGCTTGATTCTGCAGCAGCCATGTCCTGCATGTAACCCTCTTCTAATGTTGTATAAACCAAGGAGTTTTCATGTATAAAATCAAATGGTGATACATATTGTTGCAAATGCTGATAAAGCACCTTGGGGTGATAGAATAAATCCGAGAGGCTATCTCCATAGCTATTATAGTTTATATAGATACCTAATTTCTTGAGTAAAATTAATGATTCGTGCTTAAATCCTGATGTTATGCCGAGCTCCATGGCAACTGAATTAAGGTTGTCACCAAAGGCCGCGACAAGCGCCCAGGCACGAAATCTACCATCAAGCTGCTTGTCTACAAGCAATCCTGTACATACGGTAGATGACTGATCATCAATAAAAGTCTTTAATCCAGAATGTCTAACCGGCATGCCTATTCTGTGATGATCGTAATATACAATAGTGGCGCCCTGATCTAACAAGCGCTGCACATCTATACTGTTTTTTTCAAACGATATATCAAGAACGCTTATAAAATCATCTGGGCTAGCATTAACTCGCTTGAGTAATTGAATATCGCGCTTTATGCCGGTAACCAATTCTGAGTTTTTCGGATTAGCGTTACGTAATTGAATCAGGGAACAAATCCCGTCCGCATCGCCGTTAAAAACGTCTATATAATTTATCATCAACTAGAAAGATAACTTTATTTATTAAGTAATGTCAAAATGGGTTCAATCACATTTTCCAGTGGCAAATCGGTTGTCTGGATATGTACCTCAGGCGACTCAGGCGATTCATAAGGACTGTCGATACCAGTAAAATTCTTCAAATCGCCTCTTCGCGCCTTGGCATAAAGACCTTTTACATCACGACGCTCGCACTCATCCAAGGCAGTATCGACAAACACCTCTATAAATTCTCCTTCAACAAACAATTCACGTGCCATGCGTCGCTCACTACGAAAAGGAGAAATGAAGCTAACCAGTACGATCAACCCTGCATCTACCATGAGTTTGGCCACTTCGGCAATGCGACGAATATTCTCAACCCGATCGGCTTCTGTAAATCCAAGATCACGGTTCAAACCATGGCGCACATTGTCACCATCAAGCAAATAGGTATGTTTATTGTCTTGATGCAGTCGTTTTTCCAACAGATTAGCGATTGTTGATTTACCAGAACCAGAAAGACCGGTGAACCAGATGCATTTAGGACGCTGGTATTTTTTTTCTGCACGAGCAGCCTTGTTGAGTTCCAACGCCTGCCAGTGAATATTGCTGGCCCGACGCAGAGCAAAGTCGATCATCCCAACACCCACCGTCTCG
>JAJFJH010000401.1 GCA_021774155.1 Nitrosomonas sp. | reverse complement strand
ATTTCGTAACCGACGGCTTCAACACCTTTGTGTATAGGTGGCGAAAGTGCCATATCGGTAAATTTCAACGTGGTCGCTAACGCGCCAGAGTCTGGTTCGTTCATGGGAGATGCCTGTATATTTTGAGGTGGGTGCCGCAGGCACGGTACTGCCATGTTAACTGTACCTGAGCGATAATAGCAGTATGAATAATTCAGCGACCCTATACAAACTTCATCGATTTCCATTTGAGATCATACAATATGAAGTGTGGGTTTATCACCGATTTGATTTATGTCATCATGATATAGAAGATCAATTACGTGCGAAATACAAAATGA
This sequence comes from Nitrosomonas sp., assembly GCA_021774155.1. Classification (GTDB taxonomy): domain Bacteria; phylum Pseudomonadota; class Gammaproteobacteria; order Burkholderiales; family Nitrosomonadaceae; genus Nitrosomonas. The sequence continues at coordinate 3,540 of JAJFJH010000401.1, read as the reverse complement.
TACTTAGCCTAATTGTCGGCACTTTTTCGTTGAAGATGCTTTGAAATTAGATTTGGAAATACTTTCTTGTGGACTTATCTCGGCATCGCTTCGGCCTAAAGCCTAAAAGTACGATGCTCAGTGTGTATCACTGTAAGTCCATGAAAAGAATGGCTCCCTGACCAGGGCTCGAACCTGGGACAAACGGATTAACAGTCCGTTGCTCTACCAACTGAGCTATCAGGGATTTGGTGAGATGCGAATATTAACGGTTTGAGGCATGTTGGTCAACCTATTCTATCGATTTTGGTGTTAATCTGTGTGTTTAATAATACAGCGATGCATGGCTTATCTATTGCTTCTTCGGGAAATTATCTAGGGAAGTACCGAATAATTCATAAACCAATGTCTAACAGCTAAAATCATATACATTATTGTTGCAGATCTTGGCAATAGCTGGCTATTACCTGTAATTTGCGCCTCTCAATTAGAAAGATTTTATCTCATCATTCATCTGGTCCAGAATTAATTGGTGTTCCCGTTGGGTTTTATAGGTATTGCAGGTTACTTTTTGTGCGCCATCCCTCAGCTTAATAATAAGGATTTGAATGCCAGTAAAGATGTCAAATAATTGTACGCAGCCTGATCAAGTGCTGGTGGAGATCGCTGATTATGTGGCTAAACATCGTGTTAGCAGCGATCTGGCGTACAATACGGCGCGTTATTGCTTGATGGATACGCTGGGGTGCGGTCTTGAGGCGCTGTCTTATCCGGCGTGCAGTAAGCTGTTGGGGCCGATCGTTCCAGGTACGGTGGTTCCTCGTGGGGCGCGTGTTCCGGGGACTTCAATTCAGCTTGATCCGGTGCAAGCTGCGTTTAATATTGGGTTGTTGGTTCGCTGGCTTGATTTTAATGATACATGGCTGGCGGCCGAGTGGGGGCATCCTTCGGATAATCTCGGTGGTATTTTGGCTGTGGCTGATTGGCTGTCACGCCGACTGCCGGTATCCGGTAAACCGCCATTGACAATGCATGATGTACTGACGGCGATGATTAAAGCGCACGAGATTCAAGGTTGTCTGGCGCTGGAAAATAGTTTTAATCAGGTGGGTTTAGATCATGTGGTGCTAGTAAAGGTGGCATCGACGGCGGTGGTGACGCATTTGCTGGGTGGTAGCCGTGATCAAATTGTTGATGCATTGTCTCAGGCGTGGGTGGATGGCCAGTCATTGCGTACTTATCGTCATGCCCCAAATACAGGGTCACGTAAATCTTGGGCGGCGGGGGACGCTACCAGTCGTGCGGTATGGCTTGCGATGCTGACAATGAAAGGGGAGATGGGTTATCCATCTGCACTCACGGCAAAAACTTGGGGTTTTTATGATGTTCTATTTAGCGGTGAGCCATTTAAGTTTCAGCGGCCAATTAGTCAGTGGGGTGCCTATGTTATGGAGAACATTTTATTCAAAATTTCATTTCCCGCAGAGTTTCACGCGCAAACAGCAGTTGAGTGCGCGATGCAGTTGCATCCTTTAGTTGTGCATCGCTTGGCGGATATTAAGTGTATTACGATTCGTACACATGAAGCGGCTATTCGTATTATTGACAAGAAGGGCGCGTTGAATAACCCAGCTGATCGTGATCATTGTATGCAGTATATGGTTGCTATCGCTTTGATTTTTGGGCGCTTAACGGCGGCTGATTATGAAGATAATGTGGCAGCTGACCCTCGTATTGATCAGTTACGTGAAAAAATTATATGTATTGAGGATGTGCAATTTACGCAGAATTACCATGATCCAGATAAGCGAGCGATTGCCAATGGAATGACGATGGTGTTTAACGATGGCAATGCGCTGGAAGAGGTGGTGGTGGAATATCCTATCGGGCATAAGCGCCGTCGTGATGAAGGTATACCGTTATTAGAAGAAAAATTTAAGAGAAACCTTGCGCGATGTTTTTCAACACGGCAACAACAAGTTATTGTCGACATATGCCTAGATAAAAATCAGTTGGAAGCAATGCCAGTCAATGCATTCGTTGATATGTTTTGTAACGATCTGATCAGCCCTTAACGCGGATGATTTTTGCGACTTCTTTAACACGCCTGAGGACGCGCATCATTTGCGCTAAATGGTGGCGATTATTTACTTGTAAAACAAAATTCATCGCAGTGTAGTCTTCTTCACTATCCATTTTTACATCGTCAATATTAGAACCCGCTTTGGCAATCTCAGTGGTAATTCTAGCAAGTACACCACTTTTGTTTGCAGCGATTATTTTGATGTTCACTGCAAAAGAACGGTCAATATCTTTTCCCCAAGTGACATCTAACCAATTATCTGGGTGTTTGTGATTTTTTGTCACCAATGAACAGTCATGAGCATGAACCACTAATCCTTGATCTTTCTTGATAAAACCAACAATGACATCGCCTGGGATGGGGCGACAGCATTTAGCAAATTGCACGGCCATACCTTCAGTGCCTAATATGGTGATAGGTCCGTGGTTGCTATTTTTGTTGGATATCGCTTCTTCTGATGATTCCAGTCGTTTTGCAATAACGGCGGGGAGTTGCTTGCCGAGCGCTATATCGGCAAATAATGCTTTTTTAGATTTGGCGCCGCAGTCTCGAATAATTTTTTCCCATTGCGCGTCAGTAATGGTTTCTGGGTTAATATTGAAAGTTTGCAAGGCTTGATTAAGTAGACGTTCACCCAGTTCGACCGACTCATCATATTGTATGGTACGAAGAAAATAACGGATTTGTGAACGCGCTCGTCCGGTTGTTACAAAAGTAAGCCATGAAGGATTGGGTTTGGCTTGCGGTGCGGTAACAATCTCAATGCGGTCACCGCTTTTTAATTTGTTACGTAGAGGTGCATTTTCACCGTTGATCTTTACCGCAACACAGCAATTGCCAATATCGGTATGAACGGCATAGGCGAAGTCAACTGGAGTCGATCCTCTTGGTAGGGATAAAATTTTTCCTTGTGGTGTAAAGACGTAGATATCCCCAGGAAATAAATCAATTTTAAGGTGTTCAAGAAATTCTGAAGAATCCGTGGCATCGCTCAATGTTTCCAACAAGCCTTGCAACCACTGATTGGTTTTCATGTGTAGGTCGTCAAAATCCGTGCCGGAACTTTTGTAAAGCCAGTGTGAAGCTACCCCAGCCTCGGCAATACGATGCATCTCCGCTGTGCGAACTTGTATTTCAATGGGAATGCCATAAGGGCCAAATAAGGTGCTGTGCAATGACTGATAGCCATTTGCTTTAGGAATAGCGATGTAATCCTTAAATTTGCCAGGTATGGGTTTGTAAAGACCATGCAACGCACCCAGTGCCACGTAACACAATGGAATGTCTTCTACAACTACACGAAACCCATAGATGTCCAATACTTCGGAGAAGGTCAAGCGCTTATCTACCATTTTTGAATAAATGCTGTAGAGATGCTTTTCGCGCCCACTTACTTTGGCATCCAATCCGGCATCTCGTAATTTTTCTGTGATGGCATCAAGGATTTTGCCAACGACTTCACGGCGGTTTCCCCGTGC
>JAJFJH010000041.1 GCA_021774155.1 Nitrosomonas sp. | reverse complement strand
CCGATTAAATTGGAAACTGTTTCTGGCGCTGGCCTAAAACCGGGGGTTGATCTGGATGATAGCCACAGTTTGAACGATATCATGGGTGGTCGTTAATGTTTTTGATGGATGTCAATGCGTTGGTTTATGCGCATAGACAAGATACGCCTGATCATGGAGTTTATCGTGAATGGTTGGAATCCATCATTAACGGCAATGCCGCTTATGGGTATTCGGAATTAGTGTTAAGTGGTTTTTTGCAGGTAGTTACCCATCCCAAAGTGTTTGAGATACCGACCCCATTATCCAATGCAATCCGTTTCGTTAATCAAATTAGAGAAACACATCAAGCCGTTTGTCTTGCGCCGGGTCTCATGCACTGGAAGATTTTTTTGCAATGTATTGAACAAATTGACGCTAAAGGGAATGATATTCCTGATGCGTATCATGCAGCCTTAGCGATGGAGTGGAATTGTATTTGGGTGACGACTGATAAAGGTTTTAAGCGTTTCAATGGCTTAAAAGTTCGTCATCCGTTGGTGTTATCGGATTCCTGATGCCCAGAAAACGACGCTTTTATCAGCCGGGTGTTCCTGTGCATGTGTTTCAACGCGGGTATAACAAGCAACCTGTTTTTTTCGATGATGAGGATTATCTGGCCTACTTACGTTTTTTGAAAGCATCGGCCGATGCACTTGGGTGTTTGATTCATGCTTATGTGTTGATGACAAATCATGTGCATCTATTAGTGACACCAAAGGCTGAAAATGATGTCAGTTTGTTATTCCAGAATATCGGCCGCCATTTTGTACCGTACATTAATAAGGTTTATCAACGCAGTGGGAGTCTATGGGAAGGGCGGCATAAGGGCAATATATTGGAATCAGAGGTTTATTTCCTGACTTGCATGCGCTACATCGAGATGAACCCTGTGCGTGCCGGGATGGTTGGACATGCTGCGATGTATCGTTGGTCAAGCTATGCAGCAAATGCCCAAGGGATTGATAATGCAATTATTAGGCCGCATCAACTTTATGTTGGCTTGGGCAAAACGGCTGAAGCACGGAAAGCGGCTTATCGAGCGTTATTTGCAACCGCAATCCAGTCGGATGAGCTCGAATTAATCAGCGCAAGTTTACATTCTGGAACGCCGCTGGGTAATGATCGCTTCAAACATCAAATCGAGTCTGTTTTAGGTTGTAGCGTGGGTTTTAGCAAGCGTGGCAGGCCTCTTAAATAAAGAGTACTAGTTTTGTCGAAATAATAACTAGACTGGATAAGCAGAGAAAACAAAGTTAATCTTTTATTTCAATTCTTATAGAAGCGAGTCACTTCACCTTCTATACCTTAATTTTTATCCAGTCTGCGATACTGAATTGCTTCTGCAATATGTTGGTTATTAATTTTTTCAATATCCGATAAATCCGCAATCGTTCGTGCAACTTTTAGGATGCGATGATACGCGCGAGCGGACAAATTTAGACGATGGATGGCATTTTTGAGCAAATTTTCGCTGGTTGTATCTAGAGCGCAGAATTGATCGATTTCCTTGACGCTCAGTCGGCCGTTGGTTTTGCTCTGCCGGTTGAGTTGTCGTTGATGTGATTTTTCAACGCGCTGTCTTATGACGCTGCTTTTTTCACCAGTTAGGTTTTGGCGCATGAGCTCTTCCTGTGGTACAGCTGGCACTTCGATCTGTATGTCGATGCGGTCAAGTAATGGACCGGAGATTCTGGTACGGTAACGTGAAATTTGGTCTGGCGTGCAATGACATTTGCCGTTGGGGTGCCCCAAATAGCCACAGGAGCAAGGATTCATCGCGGCAATTAATTGAAATTTAGCGGGAAACTCTGCTTGTCTCGCAGCGCGAGATATTGTGATGTGCCCGGATTCTAACGGTTCACGCAATACTTCTAATACCTTGCGATCAAATTCGGGCAATTCATCAAGAAATAATACGCCATTCATAGCCAATGAGATTTCACCAGGGCGTGGATTGCTGCCGCCGCCGACCAGCGCAACACCGGAAGCGGTATGGTGGGGTGAACGAAAGGGGCGATGTTTCCAATTGGCGATCTTAAAACTGCCGCTGCTGAGGGATTGTATCGCAGCCGATTCCAATGCTTCTTGTTCAGTCACGGAAGGTAAAATGCCTGGAAAACGCATTGCCAGCATGGATTTTCCCGTACCTGGCGGGCCAATCATTAATAGGCTGTGGCCACCGCTAGCGGCAATTTCTAAGGCGCGTTTGGCGTGTGTTTGGCCTTTTACGTCTTCTAAATCTGGATAATTAGAAGGTGCGATTTGCGTGTAACCTTCAGTGGGTGTGATAAAACGTTGCAACGGTTCACGTTCAGTCAGGTGCGCGCATATTTGCAGTAATGACTGGGCCGGATAAACAACCGCTTCTTTAACCAATGCAGCTTCAGTGGCATTTTGCTGCGGCAGAACAAAGCTGCGCCCACTCCGAGATGCCCCGTAAGTCATAGCTAATGCGCCGCGTATTGGGCGCAAAATACCTGTTAATGCAAGTTCACCTGCCCATTCATATTGATCCAGTTTATCTGTGGGGATTTGCCCCGATGCAGCTAGAATGCCCAGTGCAATAGGTAAATCAAAGCGCCCACTTTCTTTGGGTAAATCAGCGGGCGCTAGGTTAATAGTGATGCGTTGAGCGGGGATCTTGAATTGTGCATTTTGGAGTGCAGCACGGACACGATCTTTACTTTCTTTAACTTCTGTCTCAGCAAGCCCGACAATAGTGAAGCTAGGTAGGCCATTAGCAATATGTACTTCCACCGTGACCAGTGGTGCATCCATACCTGAAAGTGCGCGGCTATAAAGGACGGCAAGTGACATATAAGATGGCGGGTTTAGTGGATAAGTAGCTTATCCATGAGCCTCAATGAATGTGAGTAGGCAATTTACTCATTTTTAATGGGTTCATCGGGTGATTCTGTTGCAACGGCTTGTGGTGTGGACAATCCTAATTGTTCTTCTATTGCGGCTACTTTTGATTCCAGTATGATTAGTTTTTCTCTGGTGCGTAACAGCACTTTCTCTTGCACATCGAATTCTTCACGCGTGACTAAGTCGAGTCGAGAGAACGCACCCGTCAATAAAACTTTAATGTTTTTTTCTACATCTTTTGCTGGGCTTTGTTCGAGTATTTCTGTGACTTTTGAGCCGATTTCTTCTAGCACTTTCTTGTTAAGCATAATGTGTTCCCTCATGATTTTTCTTTGATATCTAGCGTGTCGTGTTCGAGGCTAGGTGTGACAGCAACATGGTAAAATCTCACAATTCTAGTAATTAGGCAATCGAAGGATTAATTTTTCGGTCATATAAATTAGAATAGGCGGTTTTTGTCACTTTTTTCATTATTCTTGATGCAAAGGCAGTAAATTTTAGGGTTATACGATGGAACGACAGCAACTTTTAGAAAGCTGGATCAAAACACAATTTCCAGACAAACCGTTTACTCTCGCGCCAGTCTCAGCAGATGCCAGTTTTCGGCGTTATTTTCGTGTTTCTTTTGATGACAGTACATTGGTGGCAATGGATGCGCCGCCGATGCAAGAAGATTGCGTGCCATTTGTACATGTTGCAGGTTTATTTGGTGCGGCAGGTGTGCATGTACCCACCATCGTGGTGCAGAATGCCGAGCAAGGTTTCATGTTACTTTCAGATCTCGGTAGTACTACGTATTTGCAGGCACTTGAAGCCAATGCGGATGATGCGGACCGGCTGTATCATGAAGCAACGGATGCGCTGGTGAAAATTCAACTGGCCAGCCGTGCGGAAGTATTGCCGAATTATAATGAGGCTTTTTTGTTGAGAGAATTAAACTTATTTCCTGATTGGTATATTGCCAAGCATTTGAAAATAACGCTCTCAGATGACCAGAAAGCCGTGATTGATTCCGTGTTTGCTGAAATCTTGAAAAATAATTTGGCGCAACCTAACGTATTTGTGCATCGTGATTACCATTCGCGTAATCTCATGGTTATCGCTCCAAATCCAGGTGTAATCGACTTTCAAGACGCAGTTTATGGCCCGATTACTTATGACCTCGTGTCATTATTTAAAGATGCCTATATTCATTGGGATGAAGAACGTGTGTTGGACTGGGTGATTCGCTATTGGGAAAAGGCTAGAAAAGCGGGATTGCCCGTGAATCCAGATTTTCCTGAGTTTTATTGCGATTTTGAATGGATGGGTGTGCAGCGTCATCTCAAGGTGTTGGGTATTTTTGCGCGTCTGTATCACCGAGATGGCAAGGAAGCTTATCTCAATGATATGCCATTGGTTATTGACTATTTACGCAAGGCCTGTAAGCGCTACCGTCCGTTGCATCCAATGATTATTCTATTGGATGAATTGGAAGGTAAATTGGATGAAGACGTTGGCTACGGCTTCTAACAACATGCCTTTTAAAGCGATGATTTTGGCAGCAGGTAGGGGAGAGCGTATGCGCCCATTAACCGACACGAAACCGAAGCCACTGTTACAAGCAGGTGGGAAATCGCTGATTGAATATCAGTTGATTCGACTGGCCAATGCGGAATTCACTGAAATTGTGATTAACCATGCTTATTTGGGTGAAATGATTGAAGCTGCCCTTGGTAATGGTGATCGGTATGGTGTGAATATTCAATATTCACATGAACTCCTGGTGTTGGAAACGGCGGGTGGTATTGTCAATGCTATGCCATTATTGACTAATGAAGCGCAGGATCAACCATTCTTGGTAGTGAACGCGGATGTGTATAGTGAAATGGATTATGCTACTTTGCTACCTGTTTTATCGCGGATGCACTCAAGCCCTGAAGAAGGCCTTGTCCACTTGGTTTTAGTTGACAACCCTGAGCACCATCCTGAGGGTGACTTTTCTTTGAATGGCACAAAAGTCCAGTTAGAAGGTAATAATAAACTCACGTTTAGTGGTGTGGGCGCATATCAACCGAGGTTTTTTTGTGATGTGTTGCCTAATAAACCAGCAAAGCTTGCGCCATTACTACACAGCGCTATCAATGACCAAAAAATCAGCGGTGAACATTTCAAAGGTGTTTGGATTGATGTGGGAACGCCTGCACGGTTAGATTGTCTGGATGACATGCTCACTAGTAAGAAAGAATCGTATTGAATACGTAAATTATGACAAAATTAAAATCATGAGTTCGATAGCATCCTACAAAACACGGCGCCGACAATTTGCATCACACATGCAAAAAGGTGTGGCGGTGATTCCAACTGCGTCAGAACATTTACGCAATCGTGACGCGCATTATCCGTTTCGCTTTGACAGTTATTTCTATTATTTGACGGGTTTTCGTGAGCCGGAAGCTGTGTTGGTCATTGTCGCTGATGCGGATCAATCTAAAACCAAGCATTTGTTGTTTTGCCGCGATAAAGACGAAAAACGTGAAATTTGGGATGGCTTTCGTTATGGCCCGGAGGCTGCGAAAGAAGCGTTTGGTTTTGATGAAGCGTATTCCGTCACTAAGCTGGACGAAATGCTACCTGATTTGCTAGCCAATCAATCTAAGCTGTTATTTGCTTTAGGACAAGATGCGGGGTTAGATGCGCGTGTGACGAGTTGGATTAACAAGGTGAAAGAGAAAGCGCGTAGTGGTATAACCGCGCCCACTGAGCTTCACGATAGCCGTCTGATACTCGATGAAATGCGTTTGTTTAAGGATTCAGAAGAGCTTCAAATTATGCGGGATGCCGCCGCCATATCAGATAAGGCGCACCGACGTGCCATGCAGTTCACTCGGCCTGGGATGATGGAATATGAAGTAGAAGCTGAGTTTTTACATATCTTTCGTCAACATGGTGCGCAATCACCGGCATATACTTCAATCGTCGCTGGTGGGGCGAATGCCTGCGTATTACATTATGTTGACAATGATGCTGAGTTAAAATCAGGCGACATGTTGTTAATTGATGCGGGTTGTGAACTGAATGGTTATGCGTCAGATATCACCCGGACATTCCCTGTGAATGGAAAATTCACTGCCGCACAGAAGGATATCTACCAATTAGTATTAGCCGCTCAAGAAGCGGCCATCACGAACGTTAAGCCAGGAAACTCGTGGGACGATCCGCATCAAGCCGCATTGCAGGTCTTGGTCCAAGGTTTTATCGATTTCGGTATGTGTAAAGGCAGCGTTGACGCCGTGATCGAATCAGACGATTATAAGCGTTTCTACATGCACCGTACGGGTCATTGGCTGGGATTAGATGTACATGACGTAGGTGAGTATAAACAAAATGGCGAATGGCGACACATGCAGCCAGGGATGGTATTAACCGTCGAACCCGGCTGCTATATTCGACCGGCAGACAATGTACCCAAACCATTTTGGAATGTTGGCATACGTATCGAGGACGATGTGCTGGTCACGCAAACAGGGCATGAAATATTGACCATTGCCACACCTAAAAGTGTTGATAATATAGAGGAATTGATGCGATGAATCATGATGATGACAACAAAAGAATCGTAATTACAAAAGTCTATGGTTATAAACAAACAGACGCGGAGGGCAATGAATACGGCCCCAAAATTAGGCCTATTAACAAATGGGCTCTTTATCTAACTATTATCCCTGTCGCCATTGTCATGATTGTGCTGGGTGCTTTCTTCTTCGCAGCATTCCTCGCCATATTCGCCATTGCTGTTGTTGTTATTGGCATCCGAATTTGGTGGTTACGTCGGAAATATAAGGGCCAAACGCAATCAACGACTGAAGAAGGGGAATATACGATTATAGAAGATGCGGAATATGTTGATACTGAGAAGGATGCATCTTCTAAGCGAGGTAGGTGATTTTTTTGAGGCGGCTATGGTTGTATCTGACAATTTTTTCTGTTGGATGCGAAACGTACGTAAGTAATTTGATAGTGAAAAAATCGAGTGAAATGTATGTGTTAGGGATGCTGGCCCAAGCTTGAATGATTGGTTAGTTTCGTTATATACTGGGCGCCTACTATATGTCACGAATTTTATTAACAAGGAAAATTAAATAATGAAACTGAATCTGATTGCTACTGCATTAGTCGTATTATTTCTAGCTGCATGTGGTAGACCTGAGCAAGCACTACCTGAGCAGGAGAAAGCGAATTATGAGAGAATTAAATCTGAGCAATCATCCGACTAGATTTTGAGTTGGTTTGTAATCGTTGAGCAGAATATGTTTTAGCAAGAATACTGATTGGTTATTTAGAATAACTGTTAGGGAGTGATCTCTTGTAAAACGATAGAAACCGCCAAAAAGGCGGTTTTTTTATTCAAGTCTCACATTTTATGCTTGATAGCATTCACTTAAGTTGTTCATGCAATAAGTCAAGGATACTGCTGGCGGCTTTTGATTTGACCGGCGTGTTATCTTTGTCCAGAACATTAACTTGACTGCTGCTTGTTCCGATTTCACGGACTTGAATAAGATATTTCTCACTGTTTGACGCGTTGTCATCACCATCTCTGCGCCAAAACATGATTCCAGATAAAAGGCCATCATCATCACCGGCTTTCTTTTTATCCGCATCAGGATCAATATAACGTACAAAATAAATCCCTTCTAAGCGGTTTCTGTCTTCAACGGTAAAACCGATACGGTCCAGTGCAAGTCCAACGCGGCGCCATGAACGATCAAATGCTTCTCTTACAATCAGTGTATTTTTATGATCAGGATGGATGTATGCGCGTGACTCTGAAATCGTATTAACGGTGGTTAATTCAAGTTTGGCACGTTCTTTTTCGACACCAAAACGTATCATCAAACGTGAGAGCATTTCAGCTTCTAAATCAGGATCAGATAAACGAGGTTGCCATACCGTGCGTTGTGTGCTACCACCTTCAATGACTTCATCCATGCCACGATGACTAATATAAACTTCAGTTGCGCCGTTCTCGCCACGTTCTAGCCTTGTGCGAAATTTATCACGCTCACCAGTTGAATAAATGCTGTCTAGGAAAGTTGAGAGAAATGTGCGTATGTAATCTTGCGGAATTTTTGCTCGATTCTCTGCCCAGTCAGTTTCAATGATGCCTGCCTCAGGTAATTCAATTTTGATGAAAAAACCCAGTTCTTGCCAGAATTCTTTAATGATTGGCCATACGGTTTCAGGTGACTGCGGGATAACCAACCAACGTTGTGTGCCAGCACGCTCAATATAAACTTGGTTGTCAGAGACTGGTAGTATTGCAGAAGAACCTGTAACAGGTTGCTGCCCACTACGCTCTTGATTATAAGTTGAAAGCGTTGCGCTACCAGAGCCGCCAGCATCAGGAATTATGTAACGCTCATCAACGGCTGGTGCAATTAAATCGGGTGGTACATCTAACGGCGGTAATTTGCCTGCAGATTTATAATCAAATTTCTTTTTCTCTGGAAGTAAATTACATCCAGTGACAACTAGAGAGATTGTAAGTGCTACACATGTGAGTGTGGCGAACCGCCATTTCATTTTTGATGTTTTACTCATTTGAGCTTTGGATCTCTGCTTGGTTCATCGCATTAATGATGAGTTGATGGTATTGATTAGACAGCGGTGTTAATGGCAGGCGAATGCCTGCACTTATTAATCCCATTTTCATCACTGCCCATTTCACGGGAATGGGGTTTGCTTCAATAAATAAGTCTTGGTGTAGTCCCAACAGCTTGTTGTTAATCATGCGCGCATTTTTCAAATTACCGGTAGACGCAGCTTCGCACATCTCGCTCATAAGCTTTGGTGCGACATTAGACGTGACCGATATCACACCATGGCCGCCAAGTAACAAGAGTGCTAACGAACTGGCATCGTCACCACTATAAATGGCAAAATTTTGTGGCGCACGGCGTAATAAGTCAGAACCACGGCCGATGTCACCGGTCGCATCCTTGATACCAACAATATTTTCAATTTGAGCTAGGCGTAGCGCGGTGTCATTGGCGATATCTGCGACAGTTCTACCCGGCACATTATATAAAATGTGGGGGATCTCCACAGCCTCAGCAATTGATTTGAAATGCTGATAAAGACCTTCCTGTGTGGGCTTGTTGTAATAGGGCGCAACAGAGAGGCAAGCATCGACACCAACATTTTTTGCATAGCGTGATAATTCAATGGCTTCTCGTGTTGAATTTGCGCCAGTCCCAGCGATGATTGGAATCCGTCCTGAGGCATGATTAACCGCAGACCTCATCAATAAATGATGTTCGTCAAAATCAACGGTGGGTGATTCGCCGGTTGTTCCGACGACAACAATACCGTCTGTTCCTTGGGTTATATGGAAATCAATCAAAGCACAAAATCGTGCTATATCCAGTTCGCCACTTTCATCCATGGGGGTAACAATAGCGACTAAGCTACCTTTAAGCATGATTTTTTGCCCAATCTAAAAGTTATTATTTTACCTTAGGAAGCGCCGATTAATTCATGAATCAATGTCTGACGGTGTAATTTAACTTAACACAGAATTAATCGGCGCCTCCTTAGCGATATTTGGAGAATATCATTGAGTCATCATTGTAATCTACCTTGATCGTATCCTTGGCAGCGAATTCACCATTAAGAATTTTCTTTGCTAATGGGTTTTCGATTTGCGTTTGAATAGCACGTTTAAGTGGCCGCGCACCATATACTGGATCGAAACCTGTTTGCGCCAGTGCTGCGATTGCTGAATCAGAAAGTTTCAGTGCAATTTCAAGTTTCTCTAGCCTTTCTTCTAGGTATTGTAACTGTATTCGCGCTATCGATTTAATATGCTTCTCACCCAATGGGTGAAATACAACGACTTCATCAATACGATTAATAAATTCCGGACGAAAATGCGTTTTGACCTCTTCCATAACGGCTAACTTAATGTCGGAATAAGCGCGCCCAGACATTTCCTGAATCATTTGTGAGCCAAGGTTGGAAGTCATGACAATAACGGTATTTTTAAAATCAACGGTGCGACCTTGGCCATCGGTCATGCGTCCGTCATCAAGCACTTGTAACAGGACATTAAATACATCCGGGTGTGCTTTTTCAATCTCATCAAGAAGAATAACCGCATAAGGTTTTCTGCGTACAATCTCTGTAAGATAGCCGCCTTCTTCATAGCCCACATAGCCTGGAGGCGCACCAATTAATCGTGCAACTGAATGTTTTTCCATGAATTCTGACATGTCAATCCGTACGAGATGATCTTCAGAATCAAACAAAAACCCAGCCAGTGTTTTACATAATTCAGTTTTGCCAACACCTGTAGGACCAAGAAACAAAAAGGAACCATAAGGTCGGTTGGGATCAGAGAGTCCAGCGCGTGAACGACGAATGGCGTCTGAAATTAATGTTGCAGCTTCATCTTGTCCGACCACGCGTTCATGTAGTTTTTGTTCCATCAACAGGAGTTTCTCCCGTTCACCTTGCATCATGCGTGTAACAGGAATGCCCGTTGAGCGTGAGACGACCTCTGCAATTTCTTCCGCGCCAACTTGAGTGCGAAACAGCTTGGGTTTACTTTCTTCTGTATCGTCTGTTGCTGTTTCAGCACGCTTAATTTGGTCTGCAAGTTGAGCTTCTAATTGCGGGATGCGTTCATATTGTAGTTTTGAAGCGGTTTCTAAATCGCCATTACGTTTAGCAACCTCAATTTCATTACGGAATTTTTCTAATTCTTCTTTTATTTGCTGTGAGCCACGAGCGCGTGATTTTTCAGTTTTTAAAAGTTCCTCAAGATCAGCATATTCTCGATCCAGTCTATTAATTTCTTCTTCTAGTAGTACCAATCGCTTTTGTGAGGCCTCATCTTTTTCGCGTTTAATGGCCTCGCGTTCTATTTTTAATTGGATTAAACGACGGTCGAGCTTATCCATGACCTCGGGTTTTGAGTCTCTTTCCATACGAATCTTTGCGGCCGCTTCATCAATTAAATCGATGGCTTTATCAGGTAAAAAACGATCGGTAATGTAACGGTTAGACAACTCAGCGGCCGCAACAATGGCCGGGTCAGTAATATCAACCGCATGGTGCAGTTCGTATTTTTCTTGCAGGCCACGTAAAATTGCGATGGTGGCTTCCACACTGGGTTCATTAACCAAGACTTTCTGAAAACGTCGTTCCAACGCGGCATCTTTTTCGACATATTTCCGGTATTCATCCAGCGTCGTAGCACCCACACAGTGTAGTTCGCCACGAGCTAAAGCTGGTTTGAGCATGTTGCCTGCATCCATGGCACCTTCAGCTTTACCTGCACCCACCATGGTATGAAGCTCGTCAATAAATACAATGGTGCTGCCTTCATCTTGGGCGAGTTCTTTGAGTACTGATTTGAGGCGCTCTTCAAATTCGCCACGGTATTTAGCGCCCGCTAGTAAAGATGCCATGTCGAGTGACAGTACACGTTTATTTTTGAGACTTTCAGGGACTTCACCATTTATAATGCGTTGAGCAAGGCCTTCTACAATGGCGGTTTTACCTACGCCTGGCTCACCAATAAGAACAGGGTTATTTTTGGTGCGGCGCTGTAACACTTGTATGGTGCGACGAATTTCATCATCGCGGCCGATAACGGGATCAAGTTTGCCCATGCGCGCCCGTTCAGTGAGATCTAAAGTGTATTTCTTCAGGGCCTCACGACTGCCTTCAGCTTCGGCGCTACCGACGTTTTCGCCACCACGAACAGTATTGATGGCTTGTTCTAATGCCTTGCGATTTGCGCCATGTTGTTTGAGTAATCGCGCTGTTTCGTTTTGGCCATCAAGCGCAACTAATAAAAATAG
>JAJFJH010000005.1 GCA_021774155.1 Nitrosomonas sp. | reverse complement strand
ATTAACTAACCTTGCCGCATCTTGTTTAAATTCAAGTGTATATTTCGGATTCACTCGTTTTGTTTGTGTATTCATATTCACCTCTAATGACATTATAAATCTGCCTCTAGAAGTGTCCTGTTGCATTAAACCATTTCATTACGTACAGCGCAGGCAGCGTTGCAGCGTTCACAAGCCCAGTATTTCGAGCTGTATGAGTTGGCACCCGTAGGCTATCTCACGCTCAATGAAAAAGGACTGATATCAACATCAAACCTTACAGCATCAGAGCTCCTAGGCGTGAAAAAAAGTACGCTTGATAAACGGCCACTCAGTCAATTCGTGATCCCAGAGCACCAGGATGCCTATTATTTGTTTTTTCGACAACTACTGGCAAGCGAAAATAAACACACTTGTGAAGTATGTATACTAAGGCCTAATGGCATTAGGTTTTGGGCTGCACTGGAAGCGCGCACGATGAAAGACGCAGCCAGCGGCATGCTCCAAGTGCGCTGTACGCTAAGCGATTTCACGAAACGTAAACAGGTCGAGCAACAACAGCGCGAACTCCAAAAACACAAGGAGCAATTGCTGAAGCTCCAAGTGGTCAACCAAACTGTCGCTGCCATTGCTCACGATTTGAATCAACCATTAAGTGCCGCAGCATCTTATACTGATGCAGCACAAAATCTATTATGTAAAGAAAATAACGTACCAGTTAAAGCAATACATGCCTTGGACCAAATTGCGCAACAAATTCAGCGAGCCGGCCAGGTCATTCATAATTTATTTTCATTCTTGCATTCTGGAGAAACAGTGGTCGAACCGATTGACCTTAACCAAATGGTTCACACCATCGTCAATCAACTTAAGCAGGACGCTTCTGTTCACAGCTTCCAGGTAGTGCTGAAACTTACCCAGGGACTACCTAAAGTTGCTGCCAATGCTTTGCAACTTGAAATAATATTAACCAATTTACTGCGTAACGCTATCGAGGCCATAGAAGATAGTGAAATGTCCACTGGCACAATCCAGCTGGCTGTGCGCACGGCCGATTCCGGCACCTGTGCAGATCTTTCGGTTAAAGACACCGGCCCAGGCGTCCCTGAAGAAAAAATACAAAGCATATTTGAAGCTTTTTTTAGCACAAAACCTCACGGCTTAGGCATGGGGCTTGCCATCAGTCGTGCACTGATCGAAGCACAGGGGGGCAACTGTGGTGTGAATCGAATACCAGTACCCCCGGAGCCACTTTCCATTTAACCATCCCCTTTGTAACTGAGACAGCGTTATGACGCCGCAACCCACCGTTTTTATCATCGATGACGATAACGCTGTGCGTGATTCACTGTATCTACAGCTCGACTCAGCCGGTTTCACCGTCGATACATTTTCAAATCCCGGAGATTTCCTGGATATCTTGCAGCCCAGTACTACTGGCTGCTTGATATTGGACATGCGCATGCCCGGTATGAGCGGACCGGAACTGCAAGCCGAACTTGCCCGCCGAAACATAAATCTGCCGATTATTTTTCTTACAGGGTATGGAGGTATTCCTTTAACAGTTAAAACGATTCAGGCGGGAGCCTTTGATTTTTTGACCAAACCCGTTGACAGTAAGAAACTACGTGATTGCATCAACGCAGCTCTTACATTAAATGCTAAGACCCATGGCGATGACATCGCTAATTACAAATTACATGAACGGTTAGCCACACTCACCGCACGCGAACAAGAAGTACTTGAACTCGTCCTGAAAGGCTATTCAAACAAGGAAATCGGACGTCAATTAAACATCAGTTTTCGCACGGTTGAACGCCATCGCTCACGTATCCTTCTAAAAACTAAAACCGATAACACGTTACAACTTACTAATTTGATCAAAAATAAACACTGACTTGTTGGGACATTCCAGCTGGACTCAGGAAACATCGCTTTTTATTGTCCATCCATCTTGCGTGCTTTACGCCCCAAGTGTTTTTCAACCTCTAATGTATGGAGTGTGGTCTTGA
This sequence comes from Nitrosomonas sp., assembly GCA_021774155.1. Classification (GTDB taxonomy): domain Bacteria; phylum Pseudomonadota; class Gammaproteobacteria; order Burkholderiales; family Nitrosomonadaceae; genus Nitrosomonas. Next base: position 13,400 of record JAJFJH010000005.1, on the reverse strand, counting down.
TTACTGTGTCCGGATTTAGACGGATGGAATCGATACCAATATTTACCAGGTATTCTGCTATTTCTGAATAGTTTTATGGCGCCTGTCCGGAATGTCGATCATTACGCTTCGTCCACGCTAATTTCATCTAATCAGCGAATGTATTGGGAATCATGTTTATTCACTTTAGAATCCTACATAAAACGCTAAAGATTTGACTCCATGTCCTCACCATACTTGCCATAACGCGCGATACCATTGAGTCTGGCGCGTTGGTATAATGCCGCTTGGGTTTTTTGAGCATTCACTGCATCACCTTTCCATGCTTGTAATGCAGGTTCTTGCAGCGCACGCCCATAAGAAAAAGATAATTCCCAAGGTTGCGGATCCAGCTGGTTCATCACGTTCAGGTTAGCCGTGGCAACTTCTGGTGTCAGGCCGCCGGAAAGAAAATTAATACTTGGAACGGCTGCCGGTACCGTGCGACGCAATATTTTGACGGTTTGTACAGCTACTTCGTGCGGGCTTGCTGTTTGTGGATTCAATTTGCCCGGCACCATCATGTTCGGTTTCAGTAGCATGTGTTCCAGAACGACATGATGCCTATGCAGGGCATGGAATACTTCATGAAACACAGCTTCGCTGACTTCTGCACAACGAGTCAGACTATGGTCACCATCAATCAATACTTCAGGTTCCACAATGGGCACGATACCTTGTGCCTGACAAATGGCTGCGTAACGGGCCAGGACTTCGGCATTGGCTTGAATGGCAAGTAGACTTGGCGTCGCCTTATTGATGTGGTAGACATCACGCCATTTAGCAAAACGAGCACCTTGTTGTTTGTATCCCTTTAAACGCAATTCAAGTCCATCCAAACCTTGGCTGATTTCATCCCCTGGGGCATTAGGTAGGGCAAGTTTTCCTTTATCAACCTTGATCCCCGGAACAATATCTTGCTGCACACACAATTCAGGCAACGTAACACCATCATCAGTGCTTTGTCCGAGGGTTTCTTCAAACAATATAACCCCGCTGATGAACTCGCCCAGATCTGGCGTTGCCAATATCAAACTTCGGTAAGTTCGGCGATTTTCCTCGGTTGACTCAACACCAATGGCCTGAAAGCGCTTGGCGATAGTCGGGCTGCTTTCATCGGCGGCAAGAATGCCCTTACCCTTCTGTACCAGCGCGTCGATGGTTGCCTGAAGTTCGTCTTGAATGTTCATAATATTCCTTCTGTAATTTTGATGAAAATTGACAGCATGCGTCCCCTAATAAAGCACCCCGCCGCAAGCAGCGGTGTTTAAATTTCAGAAACTAGCGCGATATTGGGGTTAAAAATACCACAATGACAGGTTACATTCATACAGGGGGATATCAAAACAGAATTATTTACCTAAATCGCTTTCTCGGGTAATGCGTACAAGATCAAGCAAATTAATTGAACCGGTCTTGCGCATGATATTTGACTTGTGGATTTCTACCGTGCGATGGCTGATATCTAGACAAGCTGCAATCTCCTTATTGGAACGCCCTTGAACAGCCAAGGACATTACCTCCTGCTCACGCTGTGTCAGTTTTGCCAGGCATGCCAATGCATTTTGTTTATGTGCAGCCTCACCAACCCGCTTTTCAGCTTCAACAAAAGCAGATCGCACGCAGGCCAAGAGTTTTTCACGCGTTACCGGCTTAGTCAGAAAATCTACTGCGCCGGCCTTGATCGCTCTGACACTCATGGGAATATCGCCGTGTCCAGTAAGAAATATGACAGGTAATAAGATATTACGCTGAAGTAATTCGTCCTGCAGCTGCATGCCATTCATTTCTGGCATTTGCACGTCCAAAATGATACAACCAAAAAAATCTGGCTCATAAGCACTTAAAAAAGCTTGCGCACTCTCAAATGACTGTACGCCGATGTCTGCCTGCTCGATCATCATAGTAAGAGAATCCCGTACCGCTGTCTCGTCATCTACAATAAAAACAACTGGTTTATGACTTGTCATAGCGCAAGGGGTAATGTGAAATGAAATTTAGCGCCTGCCTTACTGTCAGGATCCAACCAGAGTTGACCACCATTCGCTTCGATTAATGAACGACTGATCGCAAGCCCCATACCGATACCTGATGACTTTGTTGTGAAAAATGGCTCAAATATGTGTCTAACTATATCTTTGTCAATGTCCGGCCCATTATCTTGTACTATCACCAAAGCCATGTTTGTTTCTGCTAAGGTTTGCACCGAGATTGAAATTGTTGAAAATGGTACATTTGCTAGACGCATTGCTTCCACAGCGTTTCTAAATAGATTTACTAAGACTTTCTGCACCTGGGTGCGGTTGCCCTGAACAGCGGGTAGATCTTGTTGCAAATTCAGCACCTGATGAAACCCGCCATAACCATCATTGTGTGCAATGCTAAGCGCCTCATTGATGATATCGTTTAGATTCAGTTGCTCGGTTTTTACTTCACCTTTTTGTAGGAACGCAAGCAACTCGTGTAAGCTGCGACCCGCACGCTGTGATTGTTTTACACAACCTTCAAGTGCTTTTTTTAATTTATCGAGGTCCATCTCTTGGTTGCTTAGCGCGTGTAATACCACTTCACTATAAGCAGAAATTGCGGTTAACGGCTGATTAAGTTCATGAGCGATCGCAGAAACGGTGCGCGTTGCCACCTGCTGTTGAAAAAGAGATTCTGTTTCATCGCGTTGTTCGTGCAGCTTCTTTTGAAGAGTCCTTTTCTCTGTCACATCCCGTGCAACACCTAGCAGTCGCTTCGCGTGACCGGCTTCGAAGTGCACCCGTCCAATCGTGGCTATCCAGTGTTCAATACCACTGGTAGCGTGAATGACACGAAATTCTGCACTGTATTCTCCATTACCGGTGGAATCAATCGCATGATTATAAGCTATCTTTCTTGCCGCACGATCTTCTGGGTGTATCACGGACAGAAATTCATCATAAGTCACGGATTCATTAGAATCTTGGCCCCATAGCCTGCGCATTTGCTCATCCCAGTAAATTACTTTGTTTTCGCAGTCGCAGTCAAAAATGCCCAGGCCTGCTGCTTGCTTGGCTAGGCGCAAACGCTCTTCACTAGTTCGAAGCGCTTTTTCTATTTTAACGCGTTGATCAGTAACAATTAATGAAATTTGGACATAGAGCTTTCCTTGCGTTTTTATGGGACTGAGGCTAATGTCTAATAAGATTTCTTTGCCATCACGATGGAGTGCGACAAGCGCTTTGCCATCACCCATGGAGCGTTTCTCAGGGTTATTCAAAAAAAGTGCTCGATAGTGTCGGTGTTGCTCACGATACCGTGCCGGCATGAGCATCTCAACTGTCACCTCACATAATTCGTCCTCGCTATAACCGAACAGCAGTTGTGCTGCAGGATTTGCCAGCACTATGCGACCGGCTGCATCGATCAGTAGCTTCGCTTCTTCTGCCGCATCAAATAATGTCCGGAAACTTAAGTTTGTTAGCCCATCCGTCAAGGTATATTCCTGCTGTAGGTGTTACAAGATTTACGTCATAGCTGCACAGTCTACGATAAAAAAAATAATTTTTGAATATAAGGGTTAGTCCTTACGTGTTAGCACTAATATTGTCGCTAAGTATTCTTTGGTAGAGTATCAATCAGGAGACAAGAGTGCCAATTCTTTTTTTCTGATTACCGACACACTGGCACGGTTCATTTTCTAAACAAGGAGCTGACATGGAGTCTGCAAAACCACAACAGAAAAACACCAAGAAACAATTACCCTTCGTGGGTAATGAGTCCAAACCTGGCCCACAAATAGGAAAGCGAAACGACTATGTCGCAGTTTCAGTTTACTACAAGGCGCAGGCTCGTGGATTCGAGCCGGGGGACGAATTGGCAGATTGGCTGGCCGCAGAAGCGGAGATAGACAACAACATACTTTTGCAATAATTGACTGCGATGGCACATCAGTCGGAAAGGGTTCTTGGTTTAATTTTAATGTATTAATAGTTTGGTTTCTGAATCCAGAATTTATGAGTTAATTTAATTGGAGGAATTATCATGAGACGAATTTATTTTTTAGCCCCGGATATAGCTACCACTAAAAAAATTGTTGATGACTTGTTGTTAGCACGTATTGAAGAAAAGCACATTCACGTAATAGCAAAGAGCGGCACGCCACTGGAAGATTTACCTGAAGCCAGTCTTTTACAAAAGAGCGATTTTATTCCAGCAGTTGAACAAGGGATAGCACTCGGTGGATCAACAGGCATGCTCGCGGGACTGGTTGCTGTTATCCTTCCGCCGGCCTCAACGGTAATTGCGGGAGGCGTCATACTGGCGACCACACTTGCTAGCGCGGGTGTCGGTGCCTGGTTAGGCGGCATGGTGGGAATGAATGTCGGCAATCGACAAATTAAAAAATTTGAAGGCGCGATTGAAGCGGGTGAATTGCTTGTGCTGGCCGACGTGCCGCGGGAGCGATTAAATGAAATCGAAGCATGCGTGAAGCAACATCTACCACAAGTGGATATTGAAGGCACAGAGCCAAATATACCTGCATTTCCTTGATCAAGACAGCACCTTTTCTTCCCCCGGCTTTGCCGGGAGGATTTTGCTCTTGCGAACAAAAATCAGCCCGCTGTGTTATTTTCTGATCATCGTGCGTAGGTGTTTCTGAAGGGCGCTGGAATTGAATTACTGACGGCACGGTACTGGCTCATGGTGGTGATCGCCTTTTTCAGTCTGTCGTTAGCCGGTTGGCTTTTTCGGTGTCGAATGTCTTGAGGTAAGCTGATTTTTGTGGGTTTACGTAAATAATCATGCAAAACTGACTCATTTATGTGAAAAACAGGCGTTTAAAGTTGACCTATCTATTTTTATTGTCTTTCAACGCAGCGTTGAAAGGCCGCTAGGTGTCGTTGCTGGGAAGCATCCTGTAAATTACGAAATACTATAAGAATGTCTGTTTTATCAGTGCTTCTTAACAAACGCTCATACATCCGACCGTTCTCAATTTCAGCTGCGACACTGGCCTCACATGCTTCATGAATGGTTTTATACTGCGTAACCCGACCCGACCAAGTATTCTTGGGCACTGCTATCTCGTAGGAAATAAAAAGTGAACACAGTGCTTGGATGTGTCGTGCTTCGGCATCTCGAATATTAATAAAGGGACGAACCTCACCAAAATCACTGATAACTTGGTCATAGGTAGCCCATGACCGGTATTCATCATCAAGCGCTTCGTACAAGGCATCTAATTCTATTTTACTCAGTTCCATCATGATGTTATTTTCCTATTAAAAAAGTAATGCTTGTGCAAGTACCAGTCAATATTAATACAAACACAAACAGATATGAATCGGATGTTTTAAGATCGTTGCCAAACTTCTATGCTCTCAGTGTGTACTGGATCATAAATACTCAGTCAGAAACAATATTAATGGACGGACAAATAGAATATGAGTCCCTTGGCTTGGATTATCTGTAGCAGTCTTTTAATGAGCGCAATCGCTTTAGTCGGCAGTGTTACGCTCTTACTTAAGAAAGCAACGCTAGATCGGCTTATCTTACCCTTGGTTTCACTTGCGGCAGGCTCATTAATTGGCGGTGCATTCTTTCACATGATACCTGCGGGTATTAACGAGATGGGGAACACTACCCTATTTTACTGTTGGATTCTGGCCGGGTTCACAGTATTTATGGCACTTGAACAACTCCTGCATTGGCATCACTGTCATAGGGCCAGTGCGGATTGCAAAAAACCACTCACTTATTTGATACTCATCGGAGATGGCCTGCACAATTTCATTGGCGGCCTCGCAGTTGCAGGGACATTCTTGATTGATATTCGCCTGGGCATCATGGCTTGGCTTGCGGCGGCGGCCCATGAGATTCCGCAGGAACTCGGGGACTTTGGTGTCCTAATTCATGGCGGATGGAGCAAAGGTAAGGCGCTGCTTTTTAATGTCCTGTCGGCACTGACATTTCTATTGGGTGGGCTGGTGGCCTACGTAATCTCATTTAATATTAATATCGCATTTTTGATTCCTTTCGCTGCCGGTAATTTTCTCTATATCGGTGCGTCAGATCTTGTCCCGGAAGTCAACAAACACGGAGATCTGAAAACCAATGCCATTAATTTGGTGGTGTTTATCTTTGGCGTCGGACTTATGTTGGCCATTAAAATCTTACTTGAATAACCGATCAACAGTACCTATCAGCTAGCGAATGAGTGCTGCGGTCAAAATATACTCAGGGCAGCACGTACGTGTTTGCACCTATTTTATTATCTGCTATTTCTTGGTAAATTGACCAATGGAGACATTGGATGAAGCGATTCAATTAATGGCATAACGTCAACTGGGTCGAGGTCACGTCGGCCATGGAATGATTAGAGATATCAAAGCATTTTTGAGGTTCTTGACGGGTAAAGATCAACAACAATGAGGCAATGAAGTGTTTTCCGGCACTTTTACCTTGGCAGTAATAGGAGTACTAGTCTGAATGCGCAATTTGCACATTCATGTGCATTATCTATGGAGATAGCATGAAAATATTAATGACATTCCGAACCATTGCAGTAATACATATAGGCGTCATGTTCATTAGCCTGTCTACAATTGCACTTGCAGAGGACAAATTAGATATTGGCAAAATGGAATATGAAACGGCTTGTGCTGTTTGTCATGGTCTTACAGGACAAGGTGATGACGGCTTCCTAAAAGAATTGTTGGCAAAACCCATGCCTAACCTGACGGTGCTTGCCAAGAACAATAAAGGTGTATTTCCTTTTGATCGAGTTTACCAGATCATTGATGGACGGCAGGAAGTCAAGGCTCATGGAACACGTAGAATGCCAATTTGGGGGAATACTTTTAACAATCAAAGTTCAGTTTATTTCAAGAATTATCCTCCGCATGATAGCGAATCTGCTGCTCGTAGCCGTATTCTTGCGCTGACGGAGTACATCTATCGTCTACAAGAATAAACCTATGCGACTTGGATTTATATCCCTCCAAAAGGAGAAGAACGTGAATTTATTTATCTTGTCCTTGTCGCTTGTTTTATTTGTAGTGACAACTACTCATGCTACTGAACCAGCAGATGAAAAACGGCTTGATGAAGTTGCGGAACGCGGAATACATGTCATGCCATTTAATCTGGAGAAAACGACACATGTATTCTCCAAAACAGCCAATGGCGGGATCCAGCAGGTTATTGCCAAAGACAAATCCGACACAGCTCAAGTTCAATTGATACGCGATCATTTATCGGAAATTTCTGAGGAATTCGAGCAAGGAGATTTTTCCAAACCAGCCCATGTTCACGGAGAAGACATGCCAGGATTGGCTGAATTGAAAACCGCCAATCCTGGTCAAATCAAGATTGAGTACACGGCACTTCCTAATGGTGCGCAGATCATTTACTCCACCAAGCTGCCACAATTCATCAAAGCAATCCATCAATGGTTTGACGCCCAGTTAAGCGACCACGCACGTCATGCCGTTCCCGGACATCCGCACCGGCATATGCACCACGAATAACAATTCCTAATAATATATAGCTAGGTCACTGCCCTTAGCACAACCGATTGAATACACAACCAACTGACTTTTCTAATATTATGTTAGGGATCGAATAAATAACATGGGGCAACATTACTTAGATCACTTATTCGCACCCCGCGCCATCGCAGTGTTCGGTGCCAGCACCCAGTCTGAATCAGTGGGAACCCGATTATTTCAGAATATCATCGAGGGTGGCTTCACCGGTTCGGTTTATCCTATTAATCCAAAATACAAAAAATTGGATCATAAGACATGCTACCCATCCATTCGCGCGATTAATAAGCCTGTTGACTTGGCGGTAATCGCCACACCGGCGGTAACCGTATCCGAGATCATCCATGAATGTGGCGAACATGGCGTACGTGCTGCCATTATCCTCTCCGCTGGTTTCGAGGATACGCAAGGTGAGGCAGGAGCATACCGAAAGGTCGTATTGGCGGAGGCCCGCCGCTACGGTATTCGTATCCTGGGGCCGAATTGTCTTGGCCTGATCCGTCCCATCAATAATTTAAACGCCACATTCAGCAAAAACAACGCGCAAGCCGGTAACCTCGCGTTGATATCACAATCGGGAGCACTGTGCACTGCAATCCTCGACTGGGCCGCGGCCCGCAATGTAGGGTTTTCTGCCATGGTATCGTTAGGCAATGCACTCGATATCGACTTTGGCGACGTGCTGGATTATCTCGCACTCGATCCCAATACCGAGAGTATCCCGCTTTACATTGAAGGCATTCGTGATGCACGCAGTTTCATGAGCGGGTTGCGCATCGCCGCGCGCATGAAGCCGGTTATCGTGCTCAAGGTTGGCCGTCATCATGAAAGTGCGCATGCCGCCCTATCTCATACCGGCGCCATGGTTGGGGCCGATGATGTTTTTGACGCGGCGTTACGGCGCGCCGGTGTTGTGCGCGTCATGACTATCGAGCAACTGTTTTCAGCCGCCCAATTGCTTGCCACAACACTCCGCGTGCATGGCAATCGTCTCGCCATTGTTACCAATGGCGGTGGCCCGGGTATCATGGCTACCGACCGGGCAATTGATTTGGGTGTGGAGATCACTCAACTTACTGAATCAAGCATACAGCGGTTAGACAATGCTTTGCCGCCACATTGGTCGCATGGCAATCCGATAGATATTCTCGGTGACGCGACACATGAGCGTTATCGCATTGCGGTCGAAGCCTGTTTGCGCGACACCAACGTAGATGGGGTACTGGTGATACTCACGCCGCAGGCGATGACAGAGCCTTTACGTGCTGCCAAGGCGGTCATTGACGCCTCTATTAACGCAGGCAAACCCGTACTAGCCTGCTGGATGGGTGAATTACAGGTAGAAGCCGCCCGGGAGCTACTTACAAAACATAAAATACCTGTCTTTCCAAATCCTGATGCCTCCGTTGAGGCATTTGCCTATCTTACAAGCTATCACCGTAACCAACAATTGCTCATGCAAGTGCCGGGGCCGTTGGCACGAAGCAGTGAACCTGATGTCAACGGTGCACGCATGATCATTGACGGTGCCCTTGCGGAACGGCGCACCACGCTCAACAGCTTGGAGGCCAGGGCATTGTTGGTCGCTTTCGGCATAACCGTCATGCCTGCAGTTACGGTACGATCCGGCAATGAGGCCCTGGTTGCAGCGGAATCTTTCGGATTTCCGATTGCAATGAAAATCAATTCACCAGATATCAGCCACAAGTCCGATGTCAACGGGGTGCGATTAAATATCGTCAATGCCCAGGCGGTACGCGGCACTTATAACGAACTGGTTGCCAGCGTCCAGGCTTTGCTTCCCAGCGCAAAGATAGAAGGTGTCACAGTAGAGCGGATGTATAACCATCCACATGGACGGGAACTCCTGGTCGGGGTGGTTCGTGATCCCGTGTTCGGTCCGATCATTAGCTTTGGTGCGGGAGGCACGATGGTCGAAATATTGCGGGATCATGCGGTGGCCGTCCCCCCGCTCAATGACTTTATTATCTCCGACTTGATTAACCAAACCCACGTATCAAAACTGCTGGGGAAATTCCGCAACTTGCCTGCCATAAACATTCCTGCCGTACAGCAAGTCTTGCGACGGCTTTCAGAAATGGTATGTGAACTGCCGCGAATCCGTGAATTGGATATCAACCCGCTCATCGCAGATGAAAAAGGTGTAGTTGCATTAGATGTCCGTGTGGTCGTCGACGTGCAAGCACCGATGCTGAGACCCTATGCGCACATGGCCATTCATCCCTATCCTTCTCATTTGCGGAGCCACTGGCAACTGGCCGATGGCACAGACATCACCGTTCGCCCCATACGTCCGGAAGACGCAAAAATAGAACAAACCTTTGTACAAAACCTCTCGGAGCAGTCGAAATATTTTCGCTTCATGCAAGGCCTGCAAGAACTTACCCCACAAATGCTCGTCAGGTTCACCCAAATCGATTATGATCGTGAGTTGGCATTGATTACTGTTATAAGCGAAAAGGGTCGTGAGATTGAAATTGGCGTAGCGCGCTATGTGATAATGCCTGATGGTGAAAGCTGCGAATTCGCCTTGGTAATCTCCGATGAGTGGCAACAACAAGGTATCGGATCACGACTCTTAACCTGTCTGATGGAAGCGGCAAAAACAAAAGGGTTTAAAACGATGGAAGGTGAAGTATTGACGAGTAATTCCGCCATGCTCAAGCTGACTAAAAATCTTGGATTTACGTCACACGTAAGCAAAGACGATCCTGCTATCATTGTAATCACCAAAGCACTTTAAACCGAAAAAAACGAGTTATTTGCAATATTCCTAAGGCCGGAACATGTATGGAAGCGCCACTTTAAACGCTGTGAGTATTTGCTGGAATAATCTAGACTTTTAGGAATATATTTTGGAATAAGCTGTGTTGCCCCAGAGAAGGCCATTATACTGACACTGGGAATTTAAATAATTTTTAAGTAAAGTTTGTTACAAGCAGCTCTGTTCCTTTATGCATATTATTTAACTGAATTAGAAAGGATTGAATAGAAACTTCTCCCTTTTTCTGAATTTATACAATATGATTACTGGCAGCATTTCATGTCCTTGATAGATAAATTACAAACTGCGTATATTAGCCACCCCGATTGTCTAAAACATGACATGGGGTCGTACCATCCTGAAAGTCCGCGGCGACTAGTGGCCATTGAGGATCAATTGCTGGCTTCGGGATTACTGCCGCAACTACAACGTCATGACGCACCACTTGCCAGCATAGAACAACTGGCTCGCGTGCATACACGAGATTACATTGAAGGCGTGCAACTTGCTTCCCCTGAAAAGGGGTTGATTTACCTTGACCCAGATACAGCGATGAATCCGTTTACGCTAAATGCGGCATTGCGCGCGGCAGGCGCCACAGTACTGGCAACTGAACTGGTACTGGAAAATAAAGTGAAAAGTGCCTTCTGTGCCATTCGCCCACCCGGTCACCATGCCGAATCAGCTCGCTCCATGGGGTTTTGTTTGTTTAACAATATTGCAGTCGGTGTTGCACATGCCATTGATCAGTACCACTTGCAGCGTGTTGCAATCGTTGATTTTGATGTGCACCATGGCAATGGTAGCGAAGAAATTTTCCGTAATAACACACATGTCATGCTGTGCTCAACCTTTCAACACCCGTTCTATCCCAATTGTGGTGCTGATAGCAGCAGCCCGCATATTATCAATACACCCCTGTCGCCAGGAGCTAGCAGCAGCGTTTTTCGTAAAGCAGTAACTGATCACTGGGTGCCTGCCCTTGAAGATTTCCAACCTGAGATGATCTTTGTATCTGCCGGTTTTGATGCACACCAGGATGATGAGATGGCGCAATTACAATTATGTGATGAAGATTACGTCTGGGTCACACAGCAAATAAAAGTGATGGCTGATAAATACGCCTGTGGTCGTATCGTGTCGGTGTTAGAAGGCGGTTATGAACTGGATGTACTCGGGCGTTGCGTAACAGCGCATCTTAAAGTGCTCAGTGGATACCAAGATTTGTAGCCAACAACCTGGCAGTGTTAGTCTGTATAGAGTTAGCACACAAATGGAGGACGTATCCAGATCACCGCCAATCATCAAGTAGGACATAAAATCATTCTATTTCTTGCTACCCAATACTGTGCTGTGATTGACATAATGGAGATCAATCGCTTTTATTCTACAGTTTACTACTGAACTCAATGTCGTGAATGAAATGAGCAACTGGTATGATTTTTTGCATGCACTGACGGCGTTTCTTGTGGTCGCTAATCCGATCGGTGCAATTCCATTCTTCATCAGTCTCACTGAGCCAAGCGCAAATTGCGCAACGTGGGCAGTCCTATGATGTTGAAATAAGCAAGTTAGACAGTAAAATCGAAAACGTAATGGACAAGCTGGTTGAAGCAGATAGTAATTCGGTGATCAAAGCTTACGAGAACCGAATTAAAAAACTAGAAACTGACAAGGCGGTTTTAATCGACAAATCGAGGCAATCCTTGCGGCCAATGCGTTCTTTTAAGAGCGCACTTAAAACCGCTCTGGATTATTTCATCTCAAACCCGTACAAAATCTGGGAGTCCGGGAGACTTGATAGCCGCCGCGCAGTGATAAAACTCGCATTTCCGGGTGGTTTTCAATACCACCGAAATCCGGGACTTCGAACCGTTGAAACACCCTTGCCTTTCAAGGTATTAAGGGGTCTTTCAGACAATAAAAATCAACTGACGGAGAAGGCGGGATTCGAACCCGCAGTCTAAATTAATAATATAATATTTATCAAATAGTTATAATTACCATGTTGCCCAAGAATAAGCATGAATGGGCATAGTATGGGCAACATATTTTTGTAACTAAAAGTGGATTTTCGGTTTATCTGTTCCAATTAAAGACACTACTGTCCCGTTAACACGTATCGAACTTGGGACCTTCTGATTACAAAACCTAGCCTTGAATTACATGTCAATATAAATCAATAATTTACAATTATTTCCAAGTATAAAAATCAGTGTCACACAGTCTCAAACGATGGTATTTCAACCTCAGTTGAACACAATCAATTTTCCGTCTATTTGATTCCTTGATTATATTTCGAACACAAGACTAACGGATTAACAGGTTGCGTTATTTATATAACGTTCGCCGATAACCGTCATATCTGTCACGTTTTTGTTTTAGAAAAGCTAATTATCTTATGGCCTGTCACCTAATCTTGTGTGATTATTAATAGAGTGTAAATATCGGGTATTTGTTATAGTGGGGCTTATCTAAGTGTGATCAAATTGACTAATGAATATTTGAATTAACAGAAATAATCATACCACTGCAATTCAATTAGCATCGACATGCTTAGTCTCATTTTCACTCCAGCAGAAACCCAGAAATTGCGTTATTTAACGCTATCATAACTTAAGAAATTAGGCACAAAGTTTTTGATTTGATAAATTTGTTTTAGAGAAACAGCGTTTGTAATAACTGCCGATCTCCATGCCATCAAGCTAGTTTGTGGCTCGAAAATTCCGTGCTCGTACCTGCTAAAGTTCTGAGCAAAAATCTTGTTATCTATATGTCCTTCCCACCGAATTGAAAAATCTTTATTTATCAGAAAGCTATCGTTTTCATCGAATTGAATCAAATGCTTTATTGAATTGATAAATTTTGGAATACTGTTTTCAAAGCCCGTGCATAATATGACGATATCCGCATTCAAGCGCTCTTTTTTTTGAGTGAAATGATTTGTCAGACATAGCTCAAAATATTTATTGTTATTCCAGACACTTTCTAATCTTCGAAAAGGAAGAATCTTAAAATTAACCGGCGATTTCTCTACATTTTGAGAATAATAGAGGTCATTGTACAAACTTTGTAAATAA
>JAJFJH010000400.1 GCA_021774155.1 Nitrosomonas sp. | reverse complement strand
CACTGGGTAGTCAAAGTGTGCTGCTTAAAGGCATTAATGACGATATTAATGTGTTAAAGCCAATGTTTCACGGCTTGCTAAAAATGCGTGTGAAGCCTTATTATCTGTATCAATGCGATCCGGTTTCCGGCTCGGCACACTGTCGCACACCAGTGGCGAAAGGATTGGCAATTATTCGTCAATTGCGTGGCCACACGACTGGCTATGCGGTTCCTCAATTTGTGATGGACGCCGCCGGTGGTGGCGGAAAAATTCCACTACAGTCTGACTACATTGTGGGTCGCGACGGTGACGATTTGCTACTCACCAATTTTGAAGGCGGCACTTATCGCTATCCTGATCCGGGTGGTCGTGCAGGTCAGGTTCAGCAGGCACTTCGCGATCAGAATGCCGATTACGATATGGTGTCGGGGCTTTATTCGCTGTGCTAACGGTAGGTTTTAGTTACGACTTACGTGACGATTATTTAGCGCTTGGATTTTCAGCGGAAGACGCAGCCGAATTCGACAGTGTCGAAACCATTAATTCGATTACGCTCGCACTTGAGACCTATGGCTGCAAAGTTGAAAAAATTGGCAACGTCAAGGCGCTGGCGGCAGCGCTGGTGAGTGGCAAGCGTTGGGATATTGTGTTTAACATTTGCGAAGGCGTAAAAGGCGTTGGCCGTGAGGCACAGGTTCCTGCATTGCTCGAAGCTTATGAAATACCTTGTGTCTTTTCCGGCTCCGATGTCATGGTGCTCACCATGAACAAAGCATTGGCCAAACTAGTAGTGCGGAGCCGTAATATTCCCACGGCTTCATTTGCCGTGGTTGAAACTTTAGATGATATCGTCGGACTCGATTTGCCATTCCCGCTATTTGCTAAGCCATTGGCTGAAGGAACCGGTAAAGGTATTTCCAGCAGATCGATTGTTCATGACAAAGATTTACTGCGCGAAATTTGCGTCGAGATCCAGCGGAAATTTTCCCAGCCAACACTGGTCGAAACGTATCTGTCGGGCAGAGATCTCACGGTTGGAATTCTCGGCAACGGAAACAATGCCAAAGTGATCGCTGTGATGGAAACTTATTATCAGAAGGGCGCCGAATTGGGCAGCCAGTCTTTTTATAACAAAGAGAACTGGATAAAGGTATTAAAGTACGGGGTGATTGTCGATGATACAGCAAGAGCGGCTGCCGATGTCGCGCTGCGGAGTTGGCGAGCACTCGGTTGTTGCGATGGAGGTCGCGTGGATTTGCGTTGTGACGAACACGGCATGCCGAATTTTTTGGAAGTAAATGCCATTGCTGGTTTGCATCCGACTCATTCCGATTTACCCATGTTATCGCGAATGGTGGGACTCGAACATGAACAACTAATTCATCGGATTATGGATCAGGCGTTTACTCGCTGCGGCATTAGTGCATCAGATAAAAAATCTATAAAAGCTGAAGCCACCTTATGAAGGCGGCGTTGGTTTATAGTGGTTATTGTGAAGACTTCGACGATTATTATTCGGGTAATAGCGCTGACCTTGTGAAATTTACAGACTCGATTTCTGCCGATAATCAGGATACCTTGGTTCAACTGAAAGAAATCGCGGCGCTATTGAAAGAAAAAAACATTACCGTCGAATCAATTCCATTTTCCGAATCAGTTGCAGCAGTCGAGCAAGCGCTTCGAAAATGTAAACCGGACTTTGTTTTTAATCTGGTTGAAACCATTCAAGGTAACGACTCACTGATTTATCTGGCGGCAGCACTGTACGAATATCTTGGACTTGCTTATAGTGGCTGCTCGGCACAGGCACTGGCAATTCTTGGTGAAAAGATTCGACAAAAAGAATTGCTGAAGTTGGCGGGATTACCCACAGCAGATTTTCTGGCCTACAGTGAGCCTTCATCACTTTCAAATGCAGTAGTAAATGGTCGTTGGATCGTCAAGTCGAACACCGAGCATGCCTCGGTGGGTATAAGTGCCGATAGTGTCGTTGATTCAGTGTCTGTGGCACTAAGAAAAATCGAGCAAATGAAAAATAAACGCGGCGGCGAATGGTTTGCTGAACAATATGTTGAAGGTAGAGAGTTCAATATTTCCGTGTTGGAAAATGAATGGGGTGAGCCAGAAGTACTACCAGCAGCTGAAATAGTGTTTAAAAATTTTCCGCCAGGTCTCCCCAAAATTATTGACTATGCAGCAAAATGGGATGAAGCTAGTGAAGCCTATCATGCAACACAACGCAGCTTTGATTTTCCAGTAGGTGATCAGGCATTGCTCACAAAACTTAAAACACTCTGCTGTCGTTGTTGGCATTTGTTTCATTTAAGTGGCGCGATTCGGGTTGACTTTAGAGTGGATGTCGATGGTAACCCATGGATTCTCGAAATCAATGCCAACCCATGTTTGTCTTCCGATGCAGGTTTTATGGCTGCTGCGGCGCGAGCTGGATTATCGAGCGATGCTGTCATTCAGCGTTTGATACCCAGGCAATGTATTACGAATCAATCCTGTAACCAATTTCCTGGTTTTTTCTCAGGTCGTTCTTCAATTCGAGTTTAAAGGTCATGTTTAGCATTCGTAGAATTTTGGATGCCTCAGCACCAGCTAATCGTGTCATTATTGCTCAGGTGCAGGAAATATTGCGCGCTCAATTTGGAGCGCTGAAAGAAGAAGAAATTAGCTCGCTACCTAAAAAGCTGAACGATGCGCTTAGCTATCAATTTCAAAGTCGACTCCTGATTGCACAGCGTAAGAATGATTCGGTATTGGCATTTGCGCTGATCATGCATGCGACTGATATTGGTTTTTGTTATCTTGATTTTATTGCTGCAGGTAAAGCATTCACCGGTCAGGGGTTAGGAAGCGCACTCTATGAACGTGTGCGCGATGAAGCGCTTGATATGGGTGTTAATTGTATACTGATGGAATGTTTACCCGATGATCCTGCGTTATCACCAGACCCGGTAATTCGTAAACAAAATGAAAAGCGACTTGCTTTTTACAAACGTTATGGTGCCCGAGTAATTACCGGCACTATGTATGAAACTCCTGTACATCCGGATGATACCGATCCACCCTATCTGGTTATTGATAGCTTGGGACAACCCTTACCGAGCGGTAAATTTATGCGCAAAGCCGTGCGAGCTATTTTGGAGAGAAAATATGGCGGAATGTGCGACAAAGCTTATGTAGGGAAAGTGGTTAATTCATTTTCGTTGACAGGCATCACGTTGCGCAGCGCCAAGCAAACAAAAGATGAAGATCATTATGCTCCGCTCCTTCATCATGCAAATAACGTTGCTTTGTTCGCAAATGAAAAACATGATATTCATCACATTAAAGAACGTGGTTATGTTGAAAGCCCGGTTAGGGTGAGGGCTATTTTGCGTGAACTCGATAAGCTTTCTTTTGTCGAGAAAAAACCGGTTAAGAGCTGGTCCGATAAATATATCCTTGGCGTTCACGATGCCGATTACGTTTCGTTTCTGAAAAAAGCCTGTATGAGCGTCGCCAAGGGAAAGTCAGTTTATCCCTATGTGTTTCCAATCCGTAATCAGGATAGAAAACCGGTTGATACCCCTTTACTGGCTGGCTATTTTTGTATTGATACTTTCACCCCTTTAAATGCGGATGCTTATCTGGCTGCTCGTACCGCCGTTGATTGTTCACTATCAGGAGCCGATGAATTGGTTCAGGGTAAAAGTAAAATAGCCTATGCCTTAGTGCGGCCACCTGGTCACCATGCTGAACGAAAGTCCTTTGGCGGGTTTTGCTATTTAGCCAACACAGCAATCGGTGCGAATTATTTAAGCCAATACGGCAAAGTTGCCATTCTTGATATTGATTATCATCATGGCAATAGCCAGCAGGATATTTTTTATAAGCGAGCCGATGTCCTTACCGTTTCTCTGCACGGTCACCCCAAATTTGCCTATCCTTATTTCACCGGATTTTCGGACGAAATGGGCGAAGGTGCAGGTTATGGGTACAATATCAATATGCCATTGCCGGAACATTTGTCAGCCGATGACTATCTCAAACAAATCGGCAAGGCGTTGAAAAGAATTGAAGAGTTTCATCCGGCGTTTCTGGTGATAGCACTCGGTCTTGATACCGCAAAGGCCGACCCAACTGGCACATGGGGACTGCATGCTAGTGATTTTGACCGAATTGGTGGAGCGATTGGCGCGATGCATTTGCCAACATTGGTCGTGCAAGAAGGTGGTTACCGAACCCAAACGTTAGGAATTAATGCTCGCCACTTTTTTAGTGGCTTGCATAAAACCAATAGCACATCTGTACCAGCAAAATTAAAACCAAAAACTGGTAAGGTAAAAAATAATTCGTTACGAATCCGCAGAAAAATAAAACTGGTTGATGTTGAAACTATTCGCAGTTTAGTAGATAACAGCGGTGTTTTTAACGACGAAGAAGTTAATATTGCTGCAGAGCTCGTTGCCGAGGCTGCGCTGAAAGGCGAAAAACAATCAGGCTATTCGTTTTGCTTTATGGAACAAGCCGGAATGATGCTGGGGTATACCTGTTTTGGCCGTGTTCCCCTGACTGAGAGTAGTTATGATTTATATTGGTTGGTCGTTGATATTGAACATCAAAAGCAAGGTATTGCGAGAAGGTTAATGGAGGCGACGGAAGCTTTAATTGCAGCCGAAGGCGGCAAGCAAGTCTATGCCGAAACCTCATCGATGGATCATTACAAGCCCGCGCGAGACTTTTATCTGAAATCTGGTTTTAGCGAGTGCGCTTGGCAGAGGGATTATTATAAAGCGGGTGATGATAAGGTGACTTACGTTAAGCTGGTTACAAAGTAAATGCAGTATGTCATGCTGGTCTTTAACGTTCTTATCCCATTATGTCAGACAGCTCCCAGCCGCCACCTTTCGCCATTTGAAAAACTGATAGGTGACTTTACAAGAGCCTAATAAAGAAGGATTAATATTCAACATCGTCTTTCTTGTGTATTAAATGTATGGGAAGAAAAAATTAGTAAAAATATTCGCATGTGGACACATTACGAGTCATAAAAAAGGGATATAACAAGTAACGTTATATCCCTTTAGAATTCTGTAGCTAGGCTTAGAAAAAAGCAAATTTTTTAGCTTGTTCGCCCAACGCTAACTATAAAATTAAGTAAACTCAATCTGAGCTTAGGCTACCTGATTGGCCGGAATAGTAGAAAGCCAAGTTGTCAATATCTTCTTCGCTAAGCGCTGCAGCCATCCCCGCCATAATAGGGTCAATACGATCACCAGATTTATACTCACTCAGTGCTTGAGAGATATAACTTCTGTGTTGGCCGCCAATTTTTGGAAAGTTTGGCGCTGGGCTATTACCATCTGCACCGTGGCATGAAGCACATACTTCAGCTGCTTTACTCTTGCCAGCGTCATAGTCAGCTGCCATTGTTTGCCCTGAAAGCATCAAAGCGACACCGCTTATTGCGGCAATAACATAAATTTTCATGATTCGTTCCTTGCGTAAATACCTAAATTATTTTCCAGCGTAGTAAGCAGCAAGATCTTTAATATCTTGCTCAGAAAGCGATGCTGCAATCGCTGTCATGGTAGGGTGGTTGCGGCTACCGTTTCTGTATGCTTCCAATGCCTTAAGGAGATATTCTTCGTGCTGTCCACCAATCTTCGGAACGTTGTATGTCGTAGGGTATGAGGTGCGATAACCATCAATCTCATGGCACCCTGAACACATGGAATTCTTCTCTTTAGCTGCTGCTACATCACCTGCTTGAGCTGTACTGGAAAATACCAGGAACATACTCGAGGCAAGTAGTAAACTTATAATTGCTTTTTGCTTCATGTTAAGCCTCCTCCTCTCAAAAGTAGAACTTTAAACGATGCGCCTTCTCAGGTCTATAAATACATGTATCTCCATGTTGTTTATAGGGAAATTGCTGCTACGAATTCTTCTATTTTAGGGTCGATTTTACCTCTAATTCATCCCATCTTTTTAGGCATTTCATTAGTTCTTTTTCGATATCTGAAGAACGAATTTGTAGTGCCTTAGCTTCATCTGCATGGTCACGATAAATCGTTGGATCACTAAGGCGTATTGTAATATTTGCTTGTTCTTGCTCTAGGGATTCAGTCTTTTCGGGTAATGCTTCAAGTTCGCGAGTTTCTTTATAGGAAAGCTTAACACGAGGTGTTGATTTAAGAGGGAGCGTCGATGATGCGGGAGGAAGCTTGGTTGTAGATATCTTTTTAGTTGCCGCTGTTTCAGTTGAGGGGCGCGTACGAACCCAGTCTTCATAACCACCCACATATTCTCGTAAATTACCATTACCTTCAAAAGCGATAACTTGCGTAACAACGTTATCCAGAAATTCACGGTCATGGCTGACTAAAAATAGCGTGCCAGAATAATTTCGCAATAAAACTTCTAGTAATTCAAGTGTTTCAATATCGAGATCATTAGTTGGTTCATCTAGTACCAGAACATTGGCTGGGCGGGTAAATAAACGTGCGAGTAATAAGCGATTGCGCTCGCCACCTGATAGTGATTTGACGGGAGATCGCGCACGTTCAGGTGGAAATAAAAAATCTTCGAGATAACTGATAATATGCTTTCTATCGCCATTAATCTCAATAAACTCAGATCCTTGGCTAATAGTTTCTGTGAGCGTCATTTCTTCGTTTAGCTGTTCGCGCATTTGATCGAAATAGGCGATTTTTTGCTTAGTGCCTTGGCGTATTTCACCTGTGTCGGGCGTTAATTCACCCAAAATTAATTTTAGTAATGTGGATTTTCCGCAACCATTGGGGCCTAATAAGCCAATTCGATCACCGCGCAAGATACGGCAAGAAAAGTCTTTGATAATGGCGTTGTCATCATAGCTCTTACTGATATGCTCTAATTCGGCTACTAATTTTCCGGAACGTTCTCCAGCATCAACATTAATATTTGCTTTGCCCATGCGTTCGCGTCGTGCGGCTCTCTCCAGGCGTAATGCTTCGAGTTGACGTACACGCCCTTCGTTGCGTGTTCGCCTCGCCTGAATGCCTTTACGTATCCATACCTCCTCTTGTGCTAGTACTTTGTCAAACTTCTGATTGTGAACAGCTTCGATTTCCAGCATTTCGGCTTTTTTAATCTGATAGCTCGCAAAATTTCCGATGAATGACTCTAGTTTTCCTCGGTCAAGTTCAATGATTCGTGTAGAAACATTATCTAAAAAGCGCCGATCATGAGTAATGAGTAATACACTGCCAGCAAAACTCTTTAATAAACCTTCCAGCCATTCAATGGAAGAGAAGTCCAAGTGGTTTGTTGGCTCATCTAGTAATAAAACATCCGGCGAAATAACCAATGCACGAGCAAGCGCAACGCGTTTTTTTAGGCCGCCGGATAAGTGCCCAATTAATGTGTCAGCGGGTAGGCCAAGTTTGTCGATAACGGTCTCGACCTTGGCTTGAATGCTCCAGCCATCTTGCGCTTCTAGTTTGCTTTGTAAGTCCTGCAAGCGGTTTAGCAATGTTTCGGTATCTTCACTTTCTTCACTTAGCGCATGTGATACAGCATGGTAGTCCAATAAAATCTGGCTCAAATCTCCCAGGCCATTGGAAATCTCTTGAAACACCGTGTTATCAGCATCCAGTGTCGGTTCTTGTGATACATAGGCGAGCTTTAAATTGGGCGCACACCAAACCTTGCCATCATCTAAATTGATGACCTTGGCCAAGATACGTAATAGGCTTGATTTGCCGCCACCGTTTCGACCAATTAGGCCAACGCGCTCGCCCGAATCAAGCTGTAAATCAACATGATCTAACAGTGCGTGATGACCAAACGCAAGGCAGGCTTTCTCAAGAGTAATTAGTGGCATAGGGAATTAATGATTTTAAACTAAATGACAAGGGGCGCAATTTTGTCATGCTTTGTGTGGGTAAGGGAAGTATTGATTAAAAAAGGAGCCGGAAGGCTCCTTTTTTAATTCGGTGTTACATGAAGTTTTCAGTCCTGGTCGATTAGTGAGTTAGGGTCACCGGAATCTTCTTTGGCTGAATCGCTTCACGCTTTGGGATAATGATTTCTAATACACCATGTTTTGATTGTGCAGAAATTGCATCCGAGTTGGCGGTATCTGGCAAACTAAAGCGACGATAAAAAGAACCATAAGTCCGTTCAATTCGTTTATAACCTTCTTCGTCAGTTTTGGCCTCTGTCTTTTTCTCGCCTTTGATGGTGAGTACACCATCCTCCATGTTGATATCTAGCTCTTCAGGCTTAACACCGGGTATATCTGCGTGCAGAACAAATTTATCGGCTTCTTCCTTGATGTCAACAGCAGGCGCCCATTCTGCGGTTGCGGTAGAACCTTCAGCGGCGTTGCCATGCGCTAATTCTCGTTGTAATTGACTGAGTAATCCCCAAGGTTCGTAGCGAGTAATATTCATAATTTTCTCCATTTATCAGATTGCTAATTTGTCATTGTCAAAAGATGCTTTTTTACATCTCAAGCATTCTTAGTAATCGATATAAGTGCTATTTTTTATTTTTCAATGGAGAAAAGTTTTTAGAACGTTTATTTTTAAATTGAAGGAGTACTACTTGTCAGTCACTTGTTTGTTATTTAAATGGTTGCCCAATAGTTGCCAGCCAACGATAGCTAGTATTAGAAATGCAGAGAGCCACCCCCAGTTTCGTGCCATCCAGATTGATGGGTTTGGTATTGCAACAATATTAACGTCAGCAACATCGACAATCATTGGTACGGTTTTACCGTCATCATAAGTCAGTAAATGAAGGTGAAATTTAAGCAAATTACGACCCGATGATTCGGGGGTTAGGTACCAAGTCCAGTGTGTTTTACCATCGAGCAGATATAGCTGCTCTTGCGGTCCTTTGTTGTTAATAGTGAAATTTTCACCCGTAATTTCGGCTTTCATTTCTGGTGAAATAGTGCCAGAAATACCTTGCATATTTACGCCACCAGTAGAGATCCTTTGGACTTCATTAATGAGGCCAGCCAGTCTTGTGGTATCTATGCGCAATGAAACCTCAAAGCCTTCGTATTGTTTAACTTCTGAAGGTGTAATAATTGCAGAATTATCTACCGGTAGCTTCATTACCAGCGGGACAGAGCGCAGCTTGTCAGCAGACACTACATGCATAAAATAATTGATTGAAAATGGTATAAATAGTGCGACTAGAAGTACGGCGCCGGGTAATATTAGTTTAGAACCTAACCCTTCTTCTGTTTCTTTTGTAGAGTGACTCATGATGTCTCCAAGTAATTCTTTACATAAAGCGATAATATCATCCGTAACTTTAAAAATTTTGTCGGATTATGGTTTTAACCGCTTAAATTTTTCTGCATAACAATCGCAACTGCTATTTTGCACTAAAAAATTTGTTACACTTGCTCGAAATTGCTCGAAAAATTACTTTCTAAAGAGAATACTCATGTCAAAAAATAACTCAGAAGCTGTATCAAGCAAAAGTATTTGGCCTAAGCTTATTACATTCACTTTTATCTTTATAGTAATTGTTGTTGCAGTATCGCTTCTCCCTCGTGGTTTCTCGCAAGACTTATCACTAGTTGGGCAAGGCACCAATGTTGTTATTCTGGTACATGATAATAATGTGATACAAAGTGCGGATACGATGGTTGCTATGAATAAAGTAAGAGACGAATACGAAGGGCGCGTGGAATTTGTTGTTGCGGATATTATGACGCCAGACGGTAGAACATTTGCTGACAGGTATGGTCTTCATCCCACGGCTTTGGTGTTTTTTGCCGGTAATGGTGATCGACTGGATACGATTTATACTGAGCAAGTTGGCGAGTCATTGCGTAATATATTAAATGTTACTTATGGCTATCAATAGCACTATTTTTTCTTAATGATATTTTTAGATCATCGGGTGGTCATCATATGTTGATTGTTGTTTCTCCAGCGAAAACACTTGATTTTGAAACGACGCCGGTCACTGATAAATATACGTTGCCAGCGTTGTTAGATGACTCGGCAGAATTAATTGATCAGCTGAAGAAGCTATCGCCTGATGACATTAGTAAATTAATGTCTATCAGTCCAAAGCTGGCTACTTTAAATTCAAATCGTTATTTCGACTGGACATTGCCCTTCAATGCTGAAAATGCCAAACAGGCTGTTCTTGCATTTAAAGGTGATGTTTATACGGGTTTGGATGCAGACACGTTGAATAAATCTGAGTTAGATTTTGCCCAAAACCATTTACGTATTCTCTCCGGTCTTTATGGAGTTTTACGCCCGTTGGACCTGATGCAAGCCTATCGACTAGAAATGGGTACTAAATTTAACAATTACCGTGGTGTGAGTTTGTATCAGTTTTGGGGTGACATCATTACAGATTTTCTCAATAAAGAGTTTGAAAAACAAAAAAACGACGTTTTAATCAATTTAGCATCGACGGAATACTTTAAATCTATCAATACTAAAAAATTAAATGCTAAAATTATCACGCCGGTATTTAAAGACCAGAAAAATGGCGCCTATAAAATCATAAGCTTTTATGCAAAAAAAGCGCGGGGGTTAATGAGTCGTTATATTATCCAAAATAATTTGACGGATCCTGATGCAATCAAAGGTTTTAATCTGGAAGGTTATACATTCAAAGAAAGTATAGACGATCATTGGTTATTTATTCGAGAAAATCCAGAAGCATATAATAGTCAGTCGCATTAAAAGCAGAATTGGTAGTTTCCTATGGTTTTTAAGGTAATCTAAATGGACTCAAACAAATACATTGACCTAGCAAAATCTTATGTAGAATTATCAAATAAGCACAACCTTAAGCTCATTACACTGATGTTTGAGGCCAATGCGACTTATCACTCCTCTTTTTTCGGTACATTTACGGGTATAACAGCCATTAACAAAATGATGGTTGATTTTTTTACGCGCTTTCCCGATGTTTACTGGGACGTTTCTGATTATCAATTGGCCGGGGATGGCAAGGTGGCGTTTACATTCGTGATGACAGGTACTGATGCGGCAACGGGTGAGTCAGTTAAACGGCGTGGCCTAGAACAAATTACTTTTACGTTGGATGACTTTATTAATCATATTGAAGTGCAACCATCGTATGAAGCACAGCATACAATAACCACGGATTAAGGCGGTGGGGGATATG
Source organism: Nitrosomonas sp. (assembly GCA_021774155.1). Lineage (GTDB taxonomy): Bacteria > Pseudomonadota > Gammaproteobacteria > Burkholderiales > Nitrosomonadaceae > Nitrosomonas. Next base: position 14,551 of record JAJFJH010000400.1, on the reverse strand, counting down.
AGGTGGTTTGTACTCGTTTTCTAACTGCCTCGATCACCTTGGGTACTGCAACGGTGTTCGCCATATTATTGACCCAACTTGGTAATGCGCCGCCTGGATCGGCGTTGAGATAATAAAGAATTTTCGTCGATTGACCCGCTTTAGCAGAAATTAGTCGCCAGCCGCCTCGATTAAGCATCATTTGCATTCCTTTGCCTTTTTGTGCCGATTCTTCATCACTTAAATCCCAGCGTATTTCATAACTGTTTTCATGATGTGGGTCGTCGCGGTGACTCATGACAAGCGTGTAATAACGGTCACTGATCGGCCACGGAAGGCCTAATTGTTGAAAAAGCCATGTTTTGTTTTCATGCGTTTTCTCAATCTCATTTTTAACCACATAAGGCATAAAAGAGGGATAAGCGGGGTAGTCCAAAAGTGCTGACAAGACCTGCCAAGGTGGTGCTTCAATGGCGCTTTCTGCCATGACTTCGCGCAATACACTGTTTGCAATGGCGCGACTGTAAACGACCATGTTGTTACTTTTATGTTCTTGTGTCCAGGTTTTATCGGCTTGTCGGGGGATGATAAGTGTTGGTTGTTCTGCATCAATTTCATTTGCAAAAATCCAACTGAACCCGCCAGATAACAAAAAAAAAGACAGAACCAGAATAGCATGACGACCAGCTCCGGAAATCTTTATCATTAATCCACCACGCCAGATTTATTCGCAAATATACGACGACTTTCAGTTTCAATAAATACGCGTTTAACCAACATATCCCGGACTTTTATTTCTTGATCAATGGCGACGATGGTTTGCTCAATTCCAGGGAAACTAGCAGCTATTTCATAAATTTCCTGATTTGCTTCGTTATTAGCACTTCCACCGATCAGCGTATTGTCGACTAATGCTGCATAGATAACTTCTTTAGAGCTGGCTGTAGACATGTGTGTTTTGTTAAGTTTAGTTTTAGGTGTCAGGTAGATGTTTAGGAGAGAACCGAATAGTCCATGAACTAGCGCCTGGCTGACAGATATAATCGCCCATTCGACCCAGAATTAATCGGTGCTTCCTTAACAAAACTTTGAGTAATAAATACAAAGGATTTTAGCTGAATAATTATTGATTCATGAATCAATCTGTACCTGAGTACACGTTCATTTCTAAAATATTTGGCGTACGATAAATTATCAGCCAAATAAGATTTCACTTGGCAGCATCATGAATTAACAATTCACGTAAAATAATTTGGGTGATATTTATTATCATTAAAAAAACAAAATATTTTATCGAGTTTTTTCGTATGGTTTTTCTTATCGACAAGTATTACTCATGCGGTGCCGCCTGGGCAAGTGTGACTAAATGTATTTGATAATTATGGCGCATTAATTGATACACCGATGGATGACGTGGCTAGCCCCAATATTGCACGAGCGACACAGCAATCAGTATTTTTGTAATCAAATAGCAATTTCTCCAAATAAAAAACAAATCATTCCAAGATTCTGAGTTTTGTAATGTACTTTTTTGTTTTTTTCGGTGAAAGTGATAGCAAAATGAAGTTTTTGCCAAAAGCTAGGCATAGCACATCGCCGCATGCCCTTTAATGCAAGTATATAAACAACTCGGCCGCAAGCGACCGAGTTGTTTATATGCATTTGAATAATAATCGACGAGATTATGTTGGTACAATTTCGTATCGACACAAACAGCCTTAAAAATTGTAATCTCATGCAAACTTCACCCGCATTCATTCATTTACGTTTACATAGCGAATATTCTATCTCGGACAGTATTATCCGCATCGGTGAAGCTGTCTCAAGCGCTGCCGCCGACCAAATGCCAGCGTTGGCATTGACGGATTTGTCTAATGTTTTTGGGCTGGTAAAGTTCTATCAAAGCGCCAATAAAAATGGTGTGAAGCCAATTGTTGGTTGTGATGTCTGGGTCACGAATGAGGCAGACCGCGACAAACCCACGCGGATATTATTGTTATGCCAATCCTACAAAGGCTATTTACTACTCAGCCGTTTGCTAACACGAGCATACCGAGACAACCAATATCGAAACAGAGCAGAAATCGATGCCACTTGGTTTAACTTAAATGATGAAGGAACAGATGGATTAATTGCATTATCCGGTGGGCGGTTTGGAGAAATTGGGCAGCTCTTACTGCAAAATAAATTAGCGCAGGCTGAGTTACAGGCAAAGAAATATGCGGCATTATTTCCAGGTCGTTTTTATATTGAGATACAACGTGAGCAACATCCGAACGAAGAAACACTTGTCCAGCAATCGCTAGTATTAGCATCCAATCACCAATTGCCGCTAGTTGCCACACAAGCCATACAGTTTATCAAACAGGAAGACTATAAGGCCCATGAAGCTCGTGTCTGCATCTCGGAAGGTTATGTGCTTGGCGACCGGCGACGCCCCAAAGATTTTACAGATCAACAATACTTCAAGACTCAAGCTGAGATGACAGCACTCTTTGCTGATATTCCATCATCACTCAGTAATAGCGTGGAGATAGCCAAGCGATGCAATCTTTCGCTAACACTGGGTGTTAATAAATTACCGCTATTTCCCACGCCGAATAATGAGAGTCTGGAAGATTATCTAAATAGTATCGCGCATACAGGCCTAGTTAATCGCATGAAGTCTCTCTTTCCCAATAAGTCTGAATATAACAATCAACTCTCAAAATATCGCGAACGCCTGGATTTCGAGGTAAATACCATTATTCAAATGGGCTTCGCTGGATACTTTCTCATTGTTGCTGATTTTATTAATTGGGCCAAAGAAAATGATGTGCCTGTCGGTCCGGGTCGTGGTTCTGGCGCGGGTTCTCTGGTTGCTTATAGTCTAGGCATCACCGACCTCGATCCACTACGATACGATTTACTTTTCGAGCGATTTTTGAATCCTGAGCGGATATCCATGCCCGATTTTGATATTGATTTCTGCCAGGACAGGCGCGAACGCGTCATCGAATATGTGAAACATCAATATGGCATAGAAAGTGTTTCGCAAATCATCACTTTCGGCACCATGGCTGCAAAAGCGGTTGTCCGTGATGTGGGTCGTGTTTTAGATTTGCCGTATAACTTTGTCGATCAACTGGCTAAACTAATCCCATTCGAACTCGGCATGACACTTAAAAAAGCACAGGAGATCGAGCCACAGCTAGAAGAACGTGCTCGAGATGAGGAAGATGTACGCAATTTATTGGAGTTGGCTCAAAGCCTTGAAGGACTCACCCGAAACATCGGTATGCATGCCGGTGGCGTCTTAATTTCACCAGGGAAGATTTCTGATTTTTGTCCTATTTATTGTGCAGAATCTGGTGCGTCTGTTGTCAGCCAACTCGACAAAGATGATGTCGAAAATATAGGGCTTGTGAAGTTTGACTTTTTGGGGTTAAAAACGCTCACGACTATTGATCGCGCTGTTCGATACATCCGACAGCGAGTCGCTTCATCTCAAGACAAAACCGACACCGATACCGACAAAGCCCCGTTCTCAATTGATGGCGTTCCCTTAGACGACACGGCCACCTATGCACTATTACGCAAAGGTAATGGCATCGGTATATTTCAATTTGAATCACGCGGCATGAAAGACTTGCTGCAAAAAGCCAAGCCAGACTGCTTTGAAGATTTGATTGCGTTGGTCGCACTCTATCGCCCTGGCCCGATGGATCTGATTCCAGAGTTTATTGAACGTAAGCATGGCAAACGAGTCGATTACCTTGATCCACGTCTAGAACCCATCTTAAGCCCCACTTACGGCATCATGATTTATCAAGAACAAGTTATGCAAATTGCTCAGGTCATCGGTGGATATAGCTTGGGTAGCGCAGATTTACTACGTCGAGCAATGGGCAAGAAAAAAGTTGAGGAAATGGCACAGCAACGCAGTATTTTTGTAGCAGGTGCTGTTAAAAATAATGTTGTAGAAGACAAAGCAACTGAGTTATTTGGCTTAATGGAAAAATTTGCAGGCTATGGTTTCAACAAATCTCATGCGGCAGCCTATGCATTAATTGCCTATCAAACAGCCTATCTTAAAGCACATTACCCAGCCGAGTTTATGGCAGCAACCTTATCAGCCGACATGGATGACACTGACAAGGTACACATTTTTTTTAACGACAGCCTGGCGAATCAACTCACCATCCTACCACCTGACATTAATCACGGCAGCTATTACTTTACCCCTACTGACAAAGGCACAATTCAATATGGATTAGGTGCCGTTAAAGGCACGGGTGAGTCAGCCATCTCTTCCATTATTGAAGAACGTGATAACAATGGCGTGTTTACCGATTTATTTGATTTCTGTTGCCGCGTTGATCGACGCATCGCTAATCGCCGTGTCATGGAATCGCTCATTCGCGTTGGCGCATTTGATGCTATCAATAATAATCGTGCCTGTTTATTGGCTTCAGTTGGCATCGCCATTGAATCAGCTGAACAAATTAGCCAAACAGCCAATCAAGTCAGTTTATTTAATGAAAGTGATGATGCAACAGTAAAACCTGATCTTATTACCAAAGCACAATGGCCTGAACGCGAAAAACTGCAGAATGAAAAACTGGGATTAGGTTTTTATTTGAGTGGGCACCCTTTCAGCACCTATACCGATGAGTTAAATCAATTTATAAACACCCGACTAGATCGCTTGTCACCCAAGCGAGAGCCACAACTGCTGGCAGGTATTATCTATGGTATTCGTGTACAAATGACCAAACGTGGGCGAATGGCCATTATTATTTTGGACGACGGCCGTGCACAAATTGAATTAGTTATTTTTGATGAACTATTTAGCGCAAATCGAGAGTGGCTTAAAGAAGACACACTGTTAATTCTTGAAGCCAAGGTCATGACGAGAGGAAACGGGCAAGAAAATAACGGAGAACTCCGCATTACGGCTGAGAAATTATATGATCATGCCAATGCTCGGTCGCGCTACGCCAGAAAAATCAAATTATTCGGCGATCAAACTACCTTAAAAAATATTAATGCACTGAAAGAATTACTCACGCCACACTGCGGAACAAACAACGCTGATCTGATCGGCCACACTAAAAACTACTGCCCCATTTCTATCGTCTATAGGAATCAAACAGCTGCCTGCGAACTTGATCTTAGCGACAGTTGGCATGTCAACCTACACGACAATCTACTACAATCGTTAGCCACACACCTCACTGAAGAAAACTTTGAGATTACTTATTAAATCGCGAACCGTGTAATAGTTGCAAGCATCTGGCCCCAATACGGTGTTTAAATTCCAGAAACTGGGCAATATTGGGACTATCCCTCAAACAATGGGCTCATTGGGTATTCCAATGCTTCTTTCATTGCTACCAAGGACTGCACCGCTTCACGACCATCGATAATTCGGTGATCATAAGACAATGCCAGGTAATTCATCGGTCGTATGACCACTTGACCATTTTCAGCCACAGGACGCTCTTTGGTTGCATGAATACCCAGAATAGCACTTTGTGGAGGATTAATAATGGGAGTAGACAGCATTGAACCAAAAACACCGCCATTAGTGATGGAGAAGGTGCCACCAGATAACTCTTCAATGGTCAACTTGCCGTCTTGAGCTCGCTTAGAGAAATCAACAATCTGCTTCTCGATCTCGGCGAGAGTCAAACAATCTGCATCACGAATTACCGGCACGACCAAACCACGAGAGCTACCGACGGCAATGCCAATATCATAATAATCATGATAAACAATTTCATTACCTTCAATAGATGCATTCACAATCGGGTATTTTTTCAATGCAGCCACTGCGGCTTTGACAAAAAATGAGGTGAAACCCAGTTTCACGCCATTCTTTTCTTCAAACTCTTTTTTGTAACGCGTACGCAGATCAATAATGGCCTGCATATTAACTTCATTAAATGTCGTCAAGAGTGCGGCGGTTGATTGTGCTTCAACCAAACGTTCGGCGATGCGCATGCGTAATCTAGACATGGGGACACGTCTATCAGCCCTTGATCCTTTTGGCTCTGTGGCAGCAACATCAGGCACAGATTGTACCGCCGGTGAAACAGATACTGCGGGTTGTTTCTCAGTTGTAACAGGTTGCTTTTGTATATGCGCCGACACATCTTCTTTCGTGATGCGTCCGCCACGCCCCGTTCCTTTAATTGAATTAATCTCATCAACACCCAAATTACTTGCTTCAGCCAAGTTTCTCGCGGCAGGCATCATAACGGCATCCCTACCAGCATTAGCATTGGCCTCAGCAGCAGAAGTTTTGGCTGCAACGGACTCTTCTTGCTCAGTAGCAGATGCCTCTGTATCAATAACAGCAATCACTTCTCCGCTCACCACTGTCGCGCCATCTCCCTTGATAATCTTGCTTAACACACCTTTTTTTGGCGCGGGTAATTCAAGCACCACTTTATCGGTTTCGACATCAATTAAATTTTCATCACGACTAACTGCTTCACCAGGTTTTTTGTGCCATGAAACAAGCGTTGCTTGCGCAATTGACTCAGACAACATGGGTACTTTGACATCAACTAACATGAGGCATCCCCTTAACTAAATTTTATCTCTGAAAGCTGCAACAATGAGTTCATTCTGCTTAAATTTATGCCTTGCTAAATATCCAACCGATGGCGATGCCGATGATGGTCGCAACGCATAACCCAACACCTGATTTTTTCGCATATGGCGCAATAAATAGTGTTGAATACGGTGCCATGCACCTTGATTACCCGGTTCTTCTTGACACCAAATGACTTCTTTAGCCTTGCTGTATCGCTCAATCTCTGTTTGAAAATCATCATGCGGGAAGGGATAGAGTTGCTCAATGCGAATAATTGCCATATTGGTAATTTCATGTTCGCGTCGATAAGCCATCAGTTCGTAATAAATCTTGCCACTACAAGCAATAATACGCCGCACTTTTTTAGGGTCAAATGCCTCGACTTCTGGAATAACGGTTTGAAAACATTCTTTAGAAAGATCCTCAAGACTAGACACTGACTCTTTATGCCTAAGCATACTTTTCGGGCTCATGATAATCAATGGCTTACGAATTGAACGTAACATTTGACGCCGCAGCATATGAAACATTTGCGCAGGTGTTGATGGGACACAAACTTGAATATTGTAGTCGGCACATAATTGCAAATAACGCTCCAAACGTGCTGATGAATGCTCAGGCCCCTGTCCTTCATAGCCATGCGGCAACATCATCACCAAACCACAGAGTCGCCCCCATTTCGCTTCACCCGATGCAATAAATTGGTCTATAACAACTTGTGCTCCATTGGCAAAATCACCAAACTGTGCTTCCCAAACCACCAATTCCATTGGTTGCGCCGTTGCATAACCATACTCAAAAGCTAAAACGGCTTCTTCTGACAAAACAGAGTCAATAACTACAAAATCCGGCTGGTCCGGTTTAATATGACGCAACGGGACATGGGTACCCTCAAGCCTTTTCACGCGATTCTGGTCGTGTAAAACTGCATGACGATGGAAAAATGTACCGCGCCCTGAATCTTGACCGGAAATACGTATGGGGTAACCTTCACTCAACAGTGCAGCATAAGCAAGATTCTCAGCCATGCCCCAGTCTAATAGTAAGTCACCCTTCCCCATTGAGCGACGATCCGCAATCACTCTTTCAACTCTAGGGTGCAATTTAAAATCTGCCGGAATCAATGTTAACCGTTCAATTAAGGTCTTTAATTTCTTAATCGGCAAACCAGTCTTCACCTTCTCATCCCATTTGCCCCCTTTTAAATAAGGCGCCCAATTGACTGAGTGTGCTGACTTTACATCAGGGCATATTGATTTATTCGGGTTGGTTCCTGCATCCATAGCATCACGAAAGTCTTGTATCATGGCATCAGCTTGACCTGCTTTGATGACACCTTCCACTTCCAGTTTTTGCGCATAAAGCTTACGAGTACCCGGATGCTTTCTAATGATTTTATACATCTCAGGTTGAGTCACCATTGGCTCATCTTGCTCGTTGTGACCTAAACGACGGAAGCAAACCATATCAATCACAACATCTTTATGAAACTTCATGCGAAAATCTAAGGCAATTTCTGTCACCATGCAAACCGCTTCTGTATCATCCCCATTAACATGAAAAATGGGTGCCTCAACCATTTTGGATATGTCAGTGCAATATAGCGTAGAACGACTATCACGTGTATCTGAAGTCGTAAAACCAATTTGGTTATTAACTATGACATGAATGGTCCCACCGGTACCATAACCCCGTGTCTGCGATAAATTAAGCGTTTCCATGACTACACCCTGGCCAGCATAGGCCGCATCACCATGTAATAACACAGGCAATACCAAATTTCCTTCTTTATCACCTAAACGATGCTGACGTGCACGCACAGAACCTTCAACCACGGGATCTACAATTTCAAGATGTGATGGATTAAATGCCAGCGCAAGTCTAACCGTACCACCAGGCGTTTTAATTGCAGAAGAAAAACCTTGATGATACTTAACATCGCCTGACGGGAGATCTTGAACATGTTTACCTTCAAATTCTTTAAATAAATCAGAAGGCATTTTCCCCAAGATATTAACCAAGACATTGAGACGTGCGCGGTGCGCCATGCCAATCACAATTTCCTCAACGCCTTTCTCTCCCGCACGTTGTAACAAGTTGTCTAACAACGGAATCAGACTTTCATTACCTTCGCCAGAGAATCGTTTTTGCCCAACATAACGTGTATGCAAGTACTTTTCAAGACCCTCGGCAGCATTCAGTCGTTCTAGAATATGACGTTTCTGCTCAGAGGAATATTTAGGATTTGCTTTACTACCCTCCAGACGCGACTGTATCCAACGCTTTTGCTCGACATCCGTAATGTACATGTACTCTGCGCCAATGGTACTACAGTAGGTTTGTTCTAGCGCTTGGACAATCTCTTTGAGTGAGCTACGTTCTGGTCCAACTAAAGTACCTGTATTAAATACCAACGCCATATCAGCCTCGGAAAATCCATAGTGCACAGGGTCTAGTTCTGGAACGTCAAGTTTTTCTTCCCGTTGAAGGGGATCAATCGTCGCCTTATTAATACCTAAGTAGCGATAGGCATTGATAAGTTGCAATACGGCAACTTGCTTACGCTCCATTGTGTCAGCGGGCTGATTAACAGAAACAGAAACAGAGGCTGATGCTATATCAGCAGCATGAACAGAATCGCATTCAAATGAGTCTACTGCATCAGATGGCGATCGTTTAGACGCAATTTCATCTGTTTGGTGCATGTTTTCAAAGAAGTTACGCCACGCCAATGAAACTAATGCAGGGTTTTTAAGATAATCTTCATAAATCGCTTCTATGAATACCGCATTCGATCCGGACATTAAAGAATCATCTAAAACCTGCTTTCCCATGGATTAAAGTCCCATTATAAATATAATCACTTACTTCACCTATCTGACGGCACATCACGCAACGTTGCACCTGTGTATAACTGCCGAGGGCGTCCGATCCGGTATTCTGGATCAGAAATCATTTCACTCCACTGAGCGACCCAACCGACAGTACGTGCCATCGCAAATATCGCGGTAAACATAATCGTTGGAATACCTAATGCACGCTGCACAATACCCGAATAATAATCCACGTTTGGATAGAGTTTCTTAGAAATAAAATACTCATCTTCCAGCGCAATTCTTTCCAATTCCAAGGCCAATTTGAATAATGGATCGTTCTGCAGGCCTAGTTCATTCAATACTTCATGACAGGTTTCACGCATTAAATTGGCACGCGGATCAAAGTTTTTGTAAACACGATGCCCGAATCCCATCAAGCGATAACTATCATCTTTATCTTTAGCACGTTCTATATACTCATCAATACGTGAAACATCGCCGATTTCTTCCAGCATATTAAGACATGCCTCATTAGCCCCCCCATGTGCAGGCCCCCAAAGACAAGCAATACCCGCCGAAATACAGGCAAAAGGATTAGCGCCACTAGAACCAGCTAGGCGTACGGTAGATGTTGACGCATTTTGTTCGTGATCCGCATGAAGAATCAAGATTCGATCCAATGCACGTACAATAACTGGGTTTGGCGTGTATTCCTCAGTTGGTACAGCAAACATCATACGCAAGAAATTCTCGGAGTAACTAAGATCATTGCATGGATAAACGAAAGGTTGTCCAATACTATACTTGTAGGCCATTGCTGCGATGGTTGGCAGTTTTGCAATTAAGCGTAACGCCGACAATTCTCGGTGTGATGCATCAGAAATATCCATTGCTTCATGATAAAAAGCTGATAAAGCCCCAACGACACCGACCATAACAGCCATAGGATGTGCATCGCGTCGAAACCCAGTATAGAACTTCACCAATTGCTCATGCAGCATAGAATGGCCTTTAATGGCGTTATCAAATGCTAGTTTCTGGTCAACAGAAGGTAGCTCTCCGTTCATTAACAGAAAACAAACTTCAGTAAAATCACACTGTGAAGCCAGTTGTTCAATAGGGTAACCACGATAAAGCAAAACACCTTTAGCACCATTGATAAACGTTATTTCAGAGCGACTACTAGCCGTCGACAGATAACCCGGATCATACGTAAACATCCCACTTTTAGCATGTAATGTGCGTATATCGACCACGTCTGGCCCCATAGTACCTGACAGGATAGGTAGCTCAATTGACTCACCCCCTTTTCCTAAATTTAATGTCGCTGTACCTTTTTGTGCCATTTCACCTTCTCCTCATTACATCATGATCGATAAAAGTAAGTTCTGCTGTATGCTCAATTAAATATATGCCTTCGATGCATAACTCATGATTCTTTGCTAACTTTTTTGTAAAAGATGTAACACCGACTCAAGTCCTTTATCTGTGACCGGTTTCTTTGCTGCAATCATATCCCACAAGTCGTTATCGGATAATGACAATAACGTTTCAAACTGCTGTAATTCAGCTTTATTTAACTGCGCGTAATGCAAGTCCATAAAACGTTGCAAAATAATATCAAGCTCTAACAACCCACGCCGACAGCGCCAACGTGCCCGTTCCAATTCTTTCATACGGTTCTTTTCACCATCATGTCTTTAATTTTTCCAATCGCATTGGTTGGGTTAAGGTCCTTGGGACAGGAAGCAACACAATTCATAATGGAGTGACAGCGAAACAAACGATAAGGGTCTTCTAGATTATCTAAACGTTCTGCTGTGGCTTGGTCACGGCTATCAGCGAGAAATCGATAAGATTGCAACAATCCAGCAGGACCAACGAATTTATCAGGATTCCACCAAAATGATGGGCATGATGTCGAACAACAAGCACATAAAATACACTCATAAGCACCATCTAAAGCTGCCCTTTCTTCTGGTGACTGTAGTCTTTCCGTTTCTGGTGGTGGATCATTATTGATCAAATAAGGTTTAACAGAATGATATTGTTTGAAGAATTGTGTCATATCGACAATCAGATCGCGGATAACAGGCAAACCCGGTAATGGCCGTATTTCAATGGGTTCTTTCAAACTGTTAAGCGGTGTAATACAAGCCAAACCATTACGGCCATTGATGTTCATTGCATCAGATCCACACACGCCCTCACGGCATGAACGCCGCAAACTCAAACTGTCGTCAGTTGATTTAATCTTCTCCAACGCGTCCAACAACATCTTATCCGTTGGTCCCAAACCAATATCATAATCCCGCATGTAGGGTTTATCATCTTTGTCGGGATCAAAACGATAAATTGAGAATTTCATAACTGACTCCTGATAGGTCGATTAGCAAATTTTCGAGAGAGACTGGCAGTTCTAATATTAGATCAAGTGTAACAGGTGGCATGTTAATTGCCATGAGTAATCGACATTTCTTCAAGTAGAATCAATCTTATGTCGTCTGTTCTTTTATAAAAGCTTTAATTGCATTAGTATCTGCATCCTTTACAACAGATCGCTGTGGCAAATCTTCTAGGTTTTCAAAACCAGCTGGGCGCTCAGGTTCATGTCCAATGGCTTCAGTAATGCTTTCAGCAAATTTAACCGGCAACGCGGTTTCTAAACAGATTAATGGCACATCCGGCTGGCGATGCTCAAGCCCGACTTTCAGTCCGTCCGCAGTATGAGTGTCCACTAATATATTATATTTCTGATAAATCGTTCGTATGGTTGTAATACGTGCTGCGTGATTGCTGGATCCTGAGACCAAACCAAAATCCTTTACTTTATCCCACAAGGGTGTCGATGTGAGATCAAAAGCCGCACCATTATCAACCGCCCCCCATAGTTCTTTAATTTTCTCTGCGTTTCGTCCTGTCAGGTCAAAAATAAAACGTTCAAAGTTGGATGCTTTGGAAATATCCATGGAAGGACTGCTGGTGTGTTTTGTCTCGGTGGTTGTTCGCGGACGATAAACCCCCGTTCGGAAAAACTCATCCAACACATCATTTTCATTGGTAGCCAGTATTAATTGTTTAATGGGTAATCCCATCATGCGGGCAACATGGCCAGCGCAAATATTCCCAAAATTCCCAGAAGGCACAGAAAACGAGACTTGTTCATCATTGGAACGTGTTGCCGCAAAATAGCCTTTGAAATAATACACAATTTGCGCAACAATGCGCGCCCAATTAATGGAGTTAACCGTGCCTATTTGATGGTTTAGCTTGAAATCATGATCATTACTTACTGCTTTGACAATATCTTGGCAGTCATCAAACACACCACGTACCGCAATATTAAAAATGTTCTCATCTTGCAATGAAAACATCTGTGCAGTCTGGAAACGGCTCATTTTCCCCAATGGAGACAACATAAATACCCGAATACTATGTTTACCACGCATAGCATATTCAGCACTGGAGCCCGTATCACCTGACGTTGCGCCAAGAATATTTAGCTCCTTACCGGTTTTCTCAAGCGTATACTCAAACAAATTGCCCAGAAACTGCATGGCAATATCTTTGAATGCCAACGTTGGGCCATTAGACAAGCCTAAAATATACAAACCGGGTTCTAGAGTTTTAAGCGGGGTGATCTCCGCGTCACCAAAGGCATCAACCGTATAAGTTTGGTTAATAATACCGCGCAAATCATGCGCAGGAATGTCGTCAATAAAACGTGAAATGATTTCATATGCCAGTGCAGGATAGCTCAAGCCACGCCAACGCTCCAACTCATCCGCATTCACTCGCGGGTAAGATTCTGGCATCGCCAACCCCCCATCGGGTGACAAACCGCTCATCAGGATTTCAGAAAAAGGCTTGGGTGGCATACCGCCACGAGTAGAAATATAGCGCATATTATTCCATTAAAGCAGTGAGATGCAGTGGGGTGCGGTGAGATTCAGCGACACAACCACCTCATCTTTAGTTTATTTTATGAGTTACTCAATTCTTCTAAGCGGATACGAATGATTTTTCCATCCACAACAGGCAACGCTTCAATACTGGCAATCGCCGCATTGATGTTTTTTTCAACGGTAACATGTGTGAGGATAATGATGTCCACCATATCTTCATCTGCCCCAGGCTCTTTCTGTACCATAGCATTGATTGAAATGTCAAAATTAGCCAATACACGGCTAATATCCGCCAACACACCCGGCTTATCAACGACATGCAAACGCAAGTAATAGGATGTTTCAACCTCGCCCATTGAGATGATCGGCGTATCAGACAACGCGTCAAACTGAAAAGCCAGTGGCGGAACTCGATGCATCGGATCAGCTGTTTGCACACGCGCCAGATCAACCAAATCCGCAATGACTGCGCTGGCCGTTGGTTCTGCACCTGCACCCGCGCCATAATACAAAGTCGTACCGACAGCATCACTTTTCACTACCACCGCATTCATCACGCCTTCCACACTAGAAAGCAATTGTTGAGCAGGAATCAATGTGGGATGAACACGTAGCTCAATGCCTTTTTCAACTCGCTTAGTAATACCCAGCAGCTTGATACGGTAACCTAGTTCTTCAGCATAACGAATGTCTACACCCGTAAGTTGGGTAATACCTTCCGCATAAATCTTATCAAATTGCACCGGCACACCGAAGGCAATCGCCGCCATTAAGGTAATCTTGTGCGCCGCGTCAACACCTTCAATATCAAAAGTAGGGTCAGCTTCCGCATAGCCCAGCTTTTGCGCCTCATCCAACACCGTTTCAAATGCCAGCCCTTTATCACGCATTTCGGACAAAATAAAATTCGCCGTGCCATTGATAATGCCTGCAATCCATTCAATTCGATTCGCGCTTAATCCCTCGCGCAATGCTTTAATAATGGGAATACCACCCGCCACAGCCGCCTCAAATGCAACAACTACACCTTTTTTACGCGCCGCAGCAAATATCTCCGTCCCATGTTTCGCCAGTAACGCTTTGTTAGCGGTAACCACATGCTTACCATTCTCGATGGCTTTGAGTATGAGTTCCTTAGCAATAGTACTACCGCCAATTAACTCAACGACGACATCAATATCCGGACTGTCAACAACGGCATATCCGTCATCCGTGACAATTACATCATCACCGGCTAAAGCACGCGCTTTGTCAAGATCACGATCTGC
>JAJFJH010000399.1 GCA_021774155.1 Nitrosomonas sp. | reverse complement strand
CAGGATGTGGATGAACTCCTTGCGCGAGACGGCCCAGACGCGGAAGGGCTTCACAAGCCAGCCCTCCTGCGCGTTCTCCAGACGAACCGGTATGCGACCGCCGCGACAGCGATCCATACCGCGCTGCGGAGGCTAATGGCGACGACCGTGCGCGGCTCATAGACGCCGCCGAGCGCGATGTGGATACCGAACGCCACGAAGACGGCGATAGTCGCCGCCGCGATGACGAACGCGAGCCCCGCCGCCCAACGTTGCCGAAACCAAAGTCCAAAGCCGGCGATAACGTAGGCAAACCCTGCCAGAAAGTTGAACCAGACGACGAAGGGAACGTACTGACCGGCCGCAGTCCGCGCCGCCTCGCTCCAGAACAACACCGATCCACCTTCCTTGATCGTCAGCAGACCGAACAAAACTGCCACGACACTCACCGTCCAAATCCAAAACTTGCCGCCCGCACGTGTCGACATCATCGTGACTCCTCTGTTTTCTGGCTCGTTGGATCGAGGAAGGAGGGTCTCATTCCGGCGGCCTCCCACCATAGAAATCGTGAACGATCTGAACCGCTTGCTCGGCGTGGTCCACGATTTGGAACAGCGCGATGTCATCCGGGTGGACGACCCCTTCCTCGACGAGGAAGTCGAAATCGATGGCGCGGGCCCAGAAGTCGCGGCCGATCAAGACGACGGGGATGGCCGCGATTTTCCCAGTTTGAATCAAGGTCAAGACCTCGAAGAGTTCATCCATCGTTCCGTACCCGCCAGGGAAGGCCACCAGAGCCTTCGCACGCAGAAGAAAGTGCATTTTGCGGATTGCGAAATAGCGAAACTGGAAGCAAAGTTCGGGGCTGATGAACGGGTTTGGGGCCTGCTCATGAGGCAAGGTGATGTTGAATCCGATACTCCGCGCATCGGCTTCACAGGCACCCCTGTTGGCGGCCTCCATAATGCCGGGTCCACCGCCGGTCACGACGACGAAGTCCCGCCGGCCTTCCTCTTGGAAACGGCGTGACACGAACGCGGAGAATTGCCGGGCTTCCTCATAGTAGCGTGAGTAAGCTTGCCGTTTGCGCGCCCGCCCGAGCGCCGGCCGCAATTCCTGATCGTCCGGTCTCTCTTGGGCAGCAGCTTCAAGCTCCGCAACCTGCTTTCCGGCCACCTCCGGCGGCAGGATTCGTGCGCTCCCGAACACCACGATGGTTGAGCGCACCTCTTCCTGTCGCAAGTACCATTCGGGCTTCAGCAGTTCCAACTGAAGGCGGAGAGGGCGGAGATCGTCCTTCGCCAGGAATTCGAGATCTTCGGAGGCGAGCCGATAAGCCTGACCCTCAGTCGGAGTTCGAGCTGGCTGCGGGTGATTTGTTGATGGCGTTTTCGACCGCTTACTCATGCCGCGACCTCATTTGCTGCCTCTTGTGCCCGATCACGGGCCTCGACCAGGGAGACGAATACGTCTTCAAGTGACGGCGTGATCGTCGCGATATCTTCGACTGTATAGCCACGCTCGTTTAAGCGCTTGCGCAAGGCTTTCTCGGCGGCGCCCGCATCGACTGTCACCGCATGGAGTCCTCTGCCAAACAGCGCCACGCCCTTGATCTCTTCGAGGTCCTCGACCTCGCCGATGGCATCCTGTGGCCGATCACAGATGACTTCGATGACGGCTTCTTTCATCAGATCCGTTTTGAGCTGGCGCGGCGTGCCGACGGCGATGAGTTCGCCGCGATGAATAAGGCCGATGCGGTCGCAATATTCGGCTTCTTCCATGTAGTGGGTGGTCACGAACACGGTGACGCCCTTGCCGGAAAGGTCGTAAATGAGATTCCAAAAGCGGCGGCGGCTCAGCGGATCGACGCCGGAGGTCGGTTCGTCCAGGAAGATCACCGGCGGCTCGTGCAGCACCGAGCAGCCGAGCGCGAGCCGTTGCTTCCAGCCGCCCGACAGCACTCCGGTGCGCGAGTTTCGGTGCTCGGCGAGCCCCGCCATCTCGATCACCCATTCCTTGCGCGCTTTCCGCTTGTCACGCGCTATGCGGTAGATGCCACCGTAGAAGTCGATATTCTCCTCGACGGTAAGGTCTTCATAGAGCGAGAACTTCTGGCTCATGTAGCCGATATGAGCCTTGATCTTCTCGGCCTCGGTCGCGATGTCGTAGCCCGCGACAGTGCCGCCGCCGGAAGATGGCGCAAGGATGCCCGTCAGCATCCGAATCGTCGTCGACTTGCCGGAGCCGTTAGGGCCGAGGAAGCCGAATATCTCGCCCGCCTTCACATCGAAGCTCACGCGGTCGACGGCGACGAAATCCCCGAAGCGGCGTTCGAGGCCTTTGGCTGTTACGGAAGCGTCCAGATCAGCCATGCGCGGCCTCTCCTTTCTCAGCAAGGACAGAGACAAATACGTCTTCGAGTGACGGTTCGATGGTCCGTAGGCTGATTGCTTCTAAGCCTGCATGCTTGAGCGCGGTCTCGGTCTCGGCGATGGCCCGCTCCGCGTTCAGCGCCACGACATGGATGCGGTCGCCGAACAGGCCGACGCTTTGGGCGTCAATTTTTTCTTGCAATACGGCCGCTGCCTTTCGGGCATCGGCGATTCGCACCTCGATCAGTGTGCCGTGCATCAGACCTTTGACCTCCGCCGGCGTGCCTACTGCCAGAATACGGCCCTTGTCCATGAGGGCGACACGGGCGCAGCGCTCGGCTTCGTCGAGATAGGCAGTGGAGACGAAGATCGTCACCTTTTCGCGCAGGAGCCGATAGAGGATGCGCCAGAAGTCACGCCGCGAGACGGGGTCCACTCCATTCGTTGGCTCGTCTAGGAAGAGAACTTTCGGCGTGTGAACGAGCGCGCAAGCGAGGCCCAGCTTCTGCTTCATGCCGCCCGACAGCTTGCCGGCGTGACGTTTCTTAAACGGCGTGAGATTGCTGAACGCGAGTAGTTCCTCCACGCGCTCCACCCGCCCGTTGCGGGGCATGCCGTAAATGTCTGCGTAGAAGTCGATGTTTTCCATAACCGTGAGATCGGGGTAGAGACCGAAGCGTTGGCTCATATAGGCGATGTCCTCTTTTACGGCTTCTGCCTCCCGCCAGACATGATGTCCGGCGACCCAGCCGTCGCCGGCGCTCGGTTCCAGGATGCCGGTCAGGAGGCGCATGGTGGTCGTCTTGCCCGCGCCATCCGGGCCGACAAGGCCGAAGATCTCGCCCTCTTCGACCGACAGACTGAGATCATCGACAGCGACATGGTCTTCGAACCGGCGGGTCAGGCCATCTGCTTTTATGGCAGCCTCTAAGGCAGACATGGTGGCGCTCCCTTGCCAAGCCAGATATCAGCGTCGGCCGGCATGCCCGGTTTGAGCTCCAAATTCGGATTGGCGATCTCGATCTTAACCCGGTAGACGAGTTTGACTCGCTCCTTGGTGGTTTGGACATTTTTCGGCGTGAACTCGGCCTCCGATGAAATGAACGTTAGCTCACCGGGATAGACCTTGTCCGGATAGGTGTCGGTGGTCACGCAGACCAGCTGGCCGTGCTTGATCCGGCCCAAGTCCGTCTCGTTGACATAGGCGCGGACCCAAGCATTCACGAGATCACCGATCGTGACGACGGGCACGCCCGGCACCACGTATTCGCCGGGCTCGACATTTTCCGACAATACCATGCCGGACAAGGGCGCATGGAGCGTTGCGTAACCGAGGCGCGTTTGCGCAAGCGCAAGAGACTGGCGCGCCTGGTCGAGACGCGCCCGCGCGCGGGCGATCTCCTCTTGCCGAGGGCCTTCGCGCACCAGATCGAGCTGCTCACGCGCCTCCTGGAGTCCTGCGACGGCTGCCTCATGCGCGCTGCGCGAGGCCTCGAAGGTCTGTTCGGAAGCAACCCGGCGCTCGGCCAGGCTCTTCTGCCGGTCGAACTCCAGTTTGGCGCGCTCGACTTCGGCCTGAGCTCTAGCCACCGTCGCCTGCGCCACAGCTATTTCCTGCGGCCGGGAACCGGCGACCAGCGCGGCGAGCTCGGCTCCATAAGCGGCTACCTCGGCTTCCCGGAGCGCCACTTCCTGAGCAAGCTCGGTGCTATCAAGGCGCGCGACTAGGTCGCCTTCCCGGATCAGCTCGCCCTCGGATACCGGGCGCGCCTCGACCCAGCCCGGCATCCGGAAGCTCACTTCGACGTCGGTTACTTCTATGTTGCCGGAAACGGGTATCAGGTTCGGATCGGCCTCTGACTGCAGTTGGAAGTATGCATAGGCCGCAACTCCTGCGGCGGCGAGAAGGACCGGAACGATCAGCAGTCGCTTGTTCATGAGTAAATCTCCAGTTGGTTCCTTATGTGCGTGATCGCGCCGGTACGCTGGAACGTTCCTTCGGCGCTCTCGCTGCAGGGCTCGCAGTTTGCTCAGATGATACGCCAAAGGTGGCAAGCTGTACCGAAAGGAGACGACTTCCCTCGTCTGCGAGATCGAACATTCGGCCACTCAGCGACCAGCGCAAAACGAGCCCCTGCACGAGGCCGATTACGAGGAAGGCTGCATCGCGCGGATCCAGATCACCGCGAAAGTGGCCACTCTGCTCGCCGTCTTCGATGAAGCCGGTAATCAGTCCGTGAAACCGCTCCATCATGCCATGGAACAGTTTCCGCAGCCGCTCATTCTCGGCATGAAGCTCCCGGGACAGGAGGATTGCCGGGATCGCAGGCGTCGACTGGATAAGCTTGAGTTGAGACGTGATCAGCATCTGAAGTTTTTCGGGTGCCGGTGCCTCCGCGTCCTCAATGCCCAGCCAGCGTTGTTGGAATTTCTCACCAATCCGTGCCACAACCGCCTCCCATAGATCTTGTTTGGCCGGGAAATGGCGAAAGATCGCAGCCTGCGTGAGGTGAATTGCCTTGGCGATCGCCTC
Organism: Nitrosomonas sp.; assembly: GCA_021774155.1. Classification (GTDB taxonomy): domain Bacteria; phylum Pseudomonadota; class Gammaproteobacteria; order Burkholderiales; family Nitrosomonadaceae; genus Nitrosomonas. The sequence goes on along the minus strand of JAJFJH010000399.1, from coordinate 4,125 downwards.
AGTGCTGAGCCGGTCCGGTCCAACCTTGTCGGCCAGACGCAGCGCCGTCTCGACAATCTCCGATTTTCTTTCCTCGGCACTCTTCCGAATACGCATTAATTCAAAGCCTCCTCAGGACAGTCCGCATTGATCATGGTCAATCGGTCCAGCCTGAGGGTAATAGACCGGTTCATGCAAAAACGCGTCAAGCCGTAACCAGATTTCCTCTACCGGATCACTCGCCTGCTGGTTGAGCGACCAGCTGACAACCATGCCCTGGATAGCCTCTACGATACGGTCTGCTGTCACTCCAGCATCGAGTCCCGCGCAGAACTCTTCGGCACGCTGTCCTTCTATCAAAGCTTCGACGAGGCAAGCCTTAAAGCCTTGTCTCACTTCGCACAGCCCTTGGCGCAGAGCTACGCTGTCTACATGGAGGCTCCCGGATAAGAGCAAAGACCGCAAGGCGGGTATTCCCGTGATCAGTCCGATTTGGACGGCCAGCAGGGAGCGCAAGCGCGTGGATGGTGACGGTTCACCTGCAGCGACCGCGGACCATGCCTGTTTCATACGCCGTTCGATCAAGGCGGCGACGGCCAGCCAAAGATCGTCTTCGGACGGACAATGGCGAGCCATCGCGGCCCTGGTGATGCCCATCGTCTTGACAACATCGCTCGTGGTTACTCTGTCGGTGCCCCGATCAGCGACCAGCCGCAGGGTCGCCTTCGCAATCTGGTCCTTGAATGTCTCGGCCTCTTTCATGCGATATTTTGCCATTGATGGAGTCTCCTTGCTTGTGATTGATCACTAACTAATAACCACAACGCGGTTTGTCAAGCCTGCGAAGGACAATGGAGTGAGGGTATTTCAACGTACAATTTTATCCCTTCGCGTCGGGGAACAAATTATGCATGAGTAATAATTATGATTGCGGGTACCTGGGGTCCTTTGCCGATTTCTTCGGTGGTTTTGGGCTAACCGTTAGCTCCCTTGAAATATTTATCTGGTATAATTAGTTAGTGTTGACGCACTTAATTGCGACGAACCATGTGCGACTGTTTCAAGGAAGTAATCATGCAGTTCACAATTCCCGAACCGCTCAAGATCGAGTCTGACGAACTGCACGCGGAGCTCGCGAAAGCAACCAAGGCTAGCGGCCGCGTCGGAAAGGCGGCCCACGCGGCTGCTTTCGGGCTGGATGGAGAAGTCTGGCTTTCGCGATGGGTGTCCGATGACTACCGTGCTTCTGGAACTCGCACCGAAAAATAGGGCAGTGTCCAAGACCGGCCGAAACGCTTATGCCACCCGGATCGCAATTCACCGCGACAAGCTGATTGAAGACGGGCATTCGCCGGCCCGGGCCCAGCGGTTAACCCAATTGTGTACGTCAGCCATTCAAGGAGCGCTCATTCAATCCCGCATCGAGCGCAGCGGCAAGCCGATCGTGTGCGCCGCGGAAGAATTAGCCCAGATGTTTTACGCCACGTCCTAACGGGTCGATTTTGATGTAGCTGCATAGAGCGTCACGCTTCCGTTTTGGAAAAGGCCGTGCCGTTTGAGAATATTGTGAGCCCGCGACATCCGTCGGGCGGGCCCTAATTGTGACCTTTTGGCAATAGATATCTCGCCGCGACAAGAGAAAATGATTCAAACGCGGGCTGATTCGGCCCTGCTTTTCGTTCGCCTTGACCGGTTATCACCCAATTACCGTCAGCTCCCGGGACGGAAGTGTAAGGCTTGTAATCGGCTGGATCTACCCTCTTGGCTATCCCCAAGAAAACCATATAAGTTATTGAATTAAATGGTGTATTTAAAGAACGGTTGATTGGTGTATGGTGAAAAAAAGGGGTCTTGCGTCTCGGTGAATTTTTACGTAAATCTTGACTTTATAGACTGGAGGTGGCATATTGCCACCATAGGAGTGGCAAATGGCTCAATCGATTAAAATTTCAGATGAGGAAATGGAGCTTGTGCGCCGGGAAGCGGAGCTTTCAAGCCGCTCTATTGCCGGCCAAGTGACCTATTGGATGCGGATCGGACGCTCTATCGAGCGTGCCCCGGAATTCAACTATGACCATATTCGCGAAGTGCTGGAAGGGCGTCGGAGCCCCGACGTTCTGAGCGGAGAAGAACAGGCCGTCTATATCGATGAATTGTTGGCTGCCGCAGCTGAAGAAACACCGGAACAAGCAGCATTCTTCCAAGAGCGTCGTGAGGCGGGCCTCGGCGTCGGGAGTGACGCCAACGGCGAAATCGTCACCCAGAAGTCTGCTGAGAAGGCATGAGTCCGGCCGCAGCCCGGCCGACGCTGTTCCTTATTGCCGGACCGAATGGGGCGGGCAAGACGACATTTTACGAGACGGTCCTTAAACCTCGCGTTGCAGCGCCGTTCATCAATGCCGACATCATCCAGCGTGACGAATTGCAGAACCCTTCTGTCGAAGCCGCCTATCGCGCAGCGCAAATCGCTGCAGACCGCCGTGAAGAATTGCTGAAGGCCCGGCAGAGTTTTGTTACCGAGACCGTTTTCTCGCATCCCTCGAAGCTCGCGATGCTGAAGAATGCCCGCGATTTAGGCTTTCGCATCGTCGTCTTTCACTTGCATCTATCATCAGCTGACTTGGCGGTGGCGCGCGTAGAGGGGCGAGTCGGGGAGGGCGGTCATCCCGTGCCGGAGGATAAGATCAGGGTACGATACGATCGGAACCAAGAGCTTATTCGTATGGCAGTTCTCATGGCGGATAACGGCGTTGTGTATGACGCATCAGGGCTTAACGTGGCGCCCCGTCTTCTTATGAAAACCAGAGCGGGACGGGTGGAGCATGTGGTGCCGGATACGCCAGATTGGTTCCAAGCTCTCTATAGGCCGACAGAATGAGTGACGGGTTGGACAGATTCCGACTCTGAACCTTCGCGATGGCGGCGCGAACGACGCACGCGGTCCTTAATCGATTTCTAGGCCAGGGCCATCATTGGTGTCTTTTTTTATATCCCATTACCGAAAAACATAACGCATTTGTTACCGGTACCTCGAGGGGCAGGCTAATCGTTTCTCAGGCGCAAGCGCGGATCCGGTCTTGGGAACTTTGGCCTTGCGGGTCCATACCGGACACATGGGTCACAGATTACTCCGAGCACATAGGTGACACTTTTTGGTTGCCAGTTGAGGATAGGCGAGGTTCGCAGCGACTTCATCAAGACGCACATCGCGGTGAACGACTTTGAGCAATAACGCCGTGGGGCTTTGCAGCCACGTATGAAGGCAGTGGATGCATGTCGCTTCGATCAACACGCTCTCTTCAAGATCGCGTAAGCTTATGTTTTCCAGCCAACTCACCAGAAATCCTCCGCGCTTGGGATTCGCGTGTAAGAAATCTTGCCCCCGGCATAACCGCCTGGCGGCGGCGTCCAGGGTCCAAGCGTGACAATCCGTTTGCGTGTGACAATCCGTTTGCCAAATTTGCCGTTGATGTGATCAATTGCTTCTGTGAGACGCTCCCAACGTTGCCGGTCCGGGCCGTCGTTCAGAAAAATATCAAGCTGGCGCGCATGAGCAGGAACCAAGTTCGCCAAAGTCACGCCAACCCGGATGATTTTCGCCTGCTTGGATATTTGTATCCGCGCCGTCGCCCAAATGCGTTCCAAGGCCGAAAGACAGGCTTGATCGTCATTGACATATGGAAAGTAATGTTCCTCAGACCATCCACTTTCCCGAAAGCGTGCTTTATATGAACCCCCTTTCCGAATGCTCAGCCAAAGCCAGAGTTTTGCGGCGTAAAACCCATCCCGGCGCATGCGGCGCGCTGCTTTGACTGTGAACGGATGGTGTGAGTGTGATGGCAAAATGCCTCATAAACTGGCTAATTCCCGAAGGCGCCTTACCTGATTGGATCAGGTTGAAGAGTACCCTAAAATACAGGGCAGTTGCGCTCAATAAGGGCGCGAAAGTCTGCGGAGGCGGGGAGGGTGCCATAGATATGGCCCCAATTCTTCTCCAACCGTGTTGTGCAAAACGCTTCCGATACCGCTGTCGGCGCGTGAATTACCAGTAACGAGGCTTGAAAGAGGATCACCAGGCGCTCAATAAACCGGCGCAACTCCATCTCTGCGATCGATGGTTTTGCTACTATCTGCTCCAGCCAAGTG
>JAJFJH010000398.1 GCA_021774155.1 Nitrosomonas sp. | reverse complement strand
GCATCGTCCATAACACGCAATGAGCAAACGCCACGAAGTCAAAGAACGACTAGGAACACTCGACGAAATCAACGGTATTATGAGCGCCATGAAGAATCTTGCCTTACTTGAAACACGCAAATTGGCGGTTTTTCTTAGTACACAGCGCCGTGCCGTCAGCAGCATTGAAGCCGCAGCCCAAGATTTCCTGAGTTTCTTTCCACCCAATGCCACGTTATCAACAACATTGCAACACGTATGGATCATTATTGGCTCTGAACGAGGGTTCTGTGGTGATTTTAATGACTCCTTAGTACAAGCGATGAATGCTGATCAACCACAGGAAAACACCTTGTTACTCGCAATTGGCAACAAGCTCGAAACCAAATTACAAGAAAACAAGCGCATCGCAGCTTTTATCGAAGGTCATAGCGTGGTAGAAGAGGTGCAAATGACGCTATTACGCCTGACTGAGGTATTAAACAAGTTGCCTCATATCGGTTCAGTCAGCGCGATCTATTATGACGATGCAACCGATGAAATCAGACGACGCCAATTACTTCCATTAACCACACCCACCAAAAAACTAACCGACTCACACCCCCCGCAATTAAATCTCCAACCCGCAGAATTTTTATCGCAACTGACCGACCAATACCTTTACGCCGTGCTACACGAAGTCTTCTACTCCGCACTCATGGTAGAAAACCGTATGAGGCAAACACACATGGACAAAGCCATTCGACGCTTGGAAAAAGACGAGTCCGAATTGCGTTTACGTTATAACCGATTACGCCAAGAAGAAATCACTGAGGAAATTGAGATTATCATGTTGAGCGCAGAGGCATTGTCTGATACAGACGAAACACATGCCTGAAAAAACGACTTCATAATCACCCATTCATGATTTCTTTATCCGTACCACTCAAACCCTCAACAACGCTCACGGTTATCTTGTGCGTTGCCCACTTTGCAACAATTGGCTTATGGTGGCAACTCTCGATACCCGCAGATTTTAAGTTAATCGGTACGCTGCTTTTTCTCGTCAGCCTAGTGCTTTATTGTCGCCATCATGCCTTATTAGCCTCCCCCAAATCCATCGTGGCATTTAAACTAAATGATGCCATGGAATGCACACTTGAAACTAAAAATGGTAAACGCATCACTTGCGAAATATTGGGCAGCACCTTTGTTGCACCCTACTTGGTTGTACTCAACCTAAAACCACTGAATGGTCGTTCTTCTCGTAGCGTCACCATTTTAGCGGATACCATTGATGCGGGGCTATTTAGACAACTACGAATTTTGTTACGCTGGAAATGGAAAGCAGCAAACTAAAAATTGCTAGAAAAATCGGTTAAAATAGTACCAACGATTTAGAACACAAGATACCGGGAGCAACCATTGAAGCTACATCTTTCACCACAAACTGGTCAAAATATCTTTACCGCTTATGGCGATGGCTATGTCATGATCAATAAAGCACGTCATGAAAAAAGTTTAATCGTATTCCCTGATCACCTGATTGAAAATTGGCCAGCACAAAACATTGAACAACTGGAATCCTCTCATTTGGAATGTATACTCCCCCATCAACCAGAAATCGTATTATTGGGCACCGGCGCTAAGCTTCAGTTCCCCGACCATGCGTTAATCAGTGTGCTTGTTAAAGCTCAGATTGGATTTGAGGTAATGGATACGCAAGCCACTTGCCGCACCTACAACATTTTAGTCGATGAAGGACGACGGGTTGCTGCAGCGATATTAATTTAATTGCCGTTCTCTGCTTGCTTCTTTCAGGATTAGTAAACCGCCACGTGTCACAATCACTGAAACAATCAACCCGATCATGAAATCCAGGTGATTTGATTCCAGCAAAGAAACCAATCCCTCACCGACAAAATACCCAACAAGAACTTAACAAGGAACATCACCACATAGATGCCCAGCGGAATCATCAATAGCCATCTTAACATTCGCTTCCATGGCCTCACTCATACCCGCCGTGCGCCCTTCTTCCAGCGCGATTTCTGCTGCAACGCCTTTACTCATACGGTAGGTCGCCCATAACGCGCCAGCTCGATTACCTGAAGCACAATGCACCAAAACTGGCGTTTGCGTGGCTTCTATGGCTTTTGTGAAGGCAGCCAGTTGCGCATCATTAATACCTGCGCCAGTGACCGGAATGTTGACATAACGCATACCCGCCGCTTCCACCGCGAGTTTCTCTTCGTGGGTACCTTCCACTTCCGTGCGTAAATCAATGATAGTTCTGAAACCATACTTGGACAACGCCTGCGCACCGTCACCAATCTCACCCGCAGTTGCAATCTGTGACGTGGCACGATTGTAATTTTTTACCGCACTGACTTGATTACCAAACGGTGCTTGTTCGTTTGCATGAGCGGTTCCCATAAAAAATAAACTAAATAATGCGACACTACATATCATGGTTTTCATAATTAGCCTCAATAATAATGATTATAGAAAATATCAAACTTACACCCCATGCAAAAAAGAGCACGTAAGTATTCAACGCCGCCCGTCATACCACACCGATAGTTTCTTCTTGTCTTTCAATGCCCCTCGTGGACTAACGATCAAATTAAAAAGCTGACCCAATATTTCCCAGCCTGAGTAGAGTTTCATTTTACGCGACGACGTCTCCAACGGATGCTTGTTCAGGATAGAAAACTTCAAACCGCGCTTTTTCCCCCATTTTTTAAGTAAAACACTCAAATCAATTTCGTCGGCGGCAAAGAGTTCTTGATTAAACCCGCCAACATCACGAAACGCATCGGCACGACTCACCACCAATGCGCCCGATGCCCAGCGCATCGTAATCGACGTGATCGTCCATAGCTTCATAACTAAACTACCCCACAAAGGCAAATCATCCATATGCATGGTGCTACCACAACCCACA
>JAJFJH010000397.1 GCA_021774155.1 Nitrosomonas sp. | reverse complement strand
ATCTACTGACAGACAGTGAATTAACAAAATCATAAGAAAAGGGGGTTATAAACATGACGCAACTATTCAATATGGCGCTTGCGAAAAGTATTTATTACTCAAAGCTGGCTCCTCGACCAATACGGCTTAATCGTTTTTATTCTAAAAAGATTGTTCTGCCGATACTAATAGTCGCAATTTCATTATTTTCTTTTGGAACGAAGGCCAGTGCACAAGAAGCTTCGACAGGAAGTCAGCATCGTATAGAAATGTTTGCAGATAAGCTTATTGAAGGTGAAGACTATCTCGCTTACCGAATGATGTTGCACGAGGTAACTGATCAAAACGGTAATACCACGGATATTACCTCTAGATACAGTATCGAAGCTATTGTTCCTGGCCCTACCATCATCATGGACGAAGGTGATGTGGCGGATATTACACTTTTTAATCGAGTACCTAACCCAGATGAAATTCTTCATCAAGAAAATGTCAGTTTGCATGTCCATGGCGTTCACTATCAATTTCATAGCGATGGCACGCTAAAGTATATCAACTTAGCTGAGGATCAAGGCGCTACGCTTGTTCAGTCCTACACTTATCGCTGGGATGCGGCACCTGGTACTGCCGGGACTTGGCCGTATCACGACCACAACATGAATACTCATAATGGTGCAGAAGACAAGGGTTTATTTGGCGCCTTAATTGTTAACCCTGCATCCGGTAATGTGACAATAAGTCGTGGTGGTAACAGTAGCAATACGACTCTTTCCAGCATTCAGAAAGAATATGTTCTGTATGTTTTAGATGATATTTTTGTGGGAACAGAGATTGATAGTCAAACGGGTGAGCAAACGCCAGTTTGGGTAAATCCAACTTTGACTGCACAAAGAGGCAGCAATGTGAGGTTTCATTTAATAGCGTTGGGCACTAATTTGAGTCAATTCTCGCTACCTGGCTATGGTTGGGTAGATGCAGGAACTAATTTTGTAATTAGTGAGAAAGCAATGGGTCCCTTGGAGAAACATGTGGTGACAATACAGGCTGATACCAGTTCAAATTATATGAACACTACATTCTCAGGGGTATCGCAAGGCATGATAGGTCGTTTCAACGTTAATCCCTAAAAAGAATAAATCTCAAATAAAGGATAAAAAATGAAACCAAGTCTAAATATAAATAATATTCAAACCATGGTGGCAATGATGTTGCTTGCGGTTTTGATAATGGTCTCAAACGGCGTGTTGGCAGCAACACATACCATTAACATGTCAGCTGAAATATTACCCAATGGCCAGTTAGGCTATAAGATGATTAGCCATACCAGTAGCGAAGGCGCTACCCCCGTATACCCAGAAGAAGCTGTCATTCCTGGCCCTACTCTGTTCGTGAAACAAGGCGATGTTATCAATGTCGAGCTGGTTAACAATACCAGCATAGAAGCCAGTTTCTTAGTGCCTAATCTTGCACCAGGTAACGATATGCAAGTGGCACCTGGAGATACAGGTAGCTATCAAGTCAATGCTGGTACTGTCGGTACTTTCCCTTATGGTGATAGCGGTTCTCAGCTTCTTGGCCTATTTGGCGCAATCGTGGTCGACAACCCAAATGGCAGTGTGCAGAGTTTTGTTGAGCTAAATGGAGCCATCATGCCTGTTCAACGCGCAGATTTGGATAAAGAAATTGTTCTGTTTATGATTGGCTCGACTTTCTGGGGTGCTGAAATTATAAATGACACACAAATACCATTGTGGACAAATCCTTCGTTGGCTGCTGTTCTTGATGATAAGGTTCGTTTTCATATCTTATCTGTCGGGCCAGGCCATACGTGGCACCTACATGCCCATCGATGGATCGAGCCAACCGGTATCCCGGTTACGGAAGCAGCGCCCAGCATTATCGATGTTAAATTGTTAAAAGATAATTTTGATAGCCATGCGTTTACAGTTAGAGCAGGCGTTGGTGTTGGAGCGGGTGTTTGGCAATATCACTGTCATTTGTTTTCCCATATGGAAGCAGGGATGGCAGGTACATTCACTGTTGCTCCTAAAGATTCGGGGGAATCGGGCGTCAGTGTTGCCGGCGCCTCTCCTTATGGTGCAATCTTTGCATCTCCAGGAACAGGCCCAGGCTTAGTAACTTTCGAGGTAACTGATGTCCCAGGCAGTCATTTCAGAAGCACCCGTGGTGAAACGCTTAGCGGCATCACCCATACCCAATCGCTGGAAATCATTCCACCCGAGAGCAGTGTTCACTTTATTATGTCAGACACCAATGGCGTGCATACCATTACAAGTTTGATATGGCCAAGTGAAGCGAATGATGAAACCCTGGGAGGTGATTCACGTCGCATACCCTTTGATCAGATTAAACCCTACTTTGGTGGTGGTATCGTGAAATTATCCACCCCTGGTTTGTATGTGTTTACTTGTAAGGTTCACCCTTATATGTTTGCCGGAGTAATTGTTGATGATCCGGCAACAGAAGGGCTTGATTTGGGCGATACTATCGACATAGCGGGTGGCCTAAATAATATTCCCACATCCAGTGACTTGGCGACACAGTTATTGAAGTTATTCTTTGTTTCGACCACTGAGAAAAACTGGCAAGATTATACGTCGAATGACCCTTGGACTGTGGCCTACCCAGAAGTTTCTGTTAGGACAGATTTAGGCCCCCTTAATCTATCAGAC
>JAJFJH010000396.1 GCA_021774155.1 Nitrosomonas sp. | reverse complement strand
TGCAACGCAGCTATGCTTTGTAACAGATATGAGCCATCTTGCTGCGGCACTGCCATATCCGTTTTGTACCTGTGCTGAGTGCCGTTGGGAATCCAGATTTGACCTTGTGCATCACCCACGATCTTACCCAGATAGTGAGTGGTGTCAGCCAGGGTTAAACCAAATGTAGAGTCGGGGACAAAAGATTGGTTTCGTGAATCAAATCGGCGCAATCCTTTTGCGGTGGCAAATAGTAGCCGGTCGCCGATAGAAAAAGCATAAACCCTGCCAGCAGGCAAACCATGTTCGGTTCCGTAACGCTGTATCGAAACTACCGGTTCTTGTACAGGATACTGCATTGTGGAAGCAGACATGTCAACACGTAAAAGCCCCTGCACCCGGGGTCCCAGCCATACGATTCCATCATTCTCTTCAACGATAGATATGATATGCTCTTTCATTCCGGAGACCGGCCTGGTCAATTTCCACTGACCGTCAATCTCTTGTATTTCCGCCAGAATAGTTCCTCCAACATAAACCCGCTTCGGATTGCTTTGCGATTGATGTATCGTAATCGTGTTCAGATCACAGATTTGTGTGGCGCGGTTTTCTTCAATTTGGTAAACACCCGCGGTAGTGGTTGCCAACAAGGAATTCTCCGCAACAAGCATTTCCCCGCAATAAACCGAAATCCCGGCAACCGGTTGAAAAGTGGGGTAAGCGTCCCTCGTTGCAGGAGTTGATAAATAACTAACATTTCTCACTTCAATGGAGTCTGTTCAGGCATGAATTGGACGTTGAGATTCCTTAGAGCCTGCAATAGTTCAATGGCTTGTTCTTTAAAGTCATTTTGAAGGAATTCCTCGAGTTTATCGAGGATAAAGCTCAACTGGTCCAGGAAGTATTGTAGCAACTTGATGCCGAAGCACTGTTTAGAGTTTTGCTCTCTGAGGTTGTCGAAAGTGGTATAGAATTTTGCATTTTCTTTAGAGGCAATATATGTCAAGATAGCATATCGCATCAAGACCAGGGCGTCGCATGCGATAATGGAGTCGAGATTGCTCATCTGTTCTTTGCCATAACCCAGATGCTGTTTGGAGTTTTTGAAAAAGACCTCTATGCTCCATCTTTTCGAGTATGCTTCGAGAATAGCTTTTGCACTCAGCTTGATATTAGTGGCTGCAAAAGCATGCCATTTATCATTGTCGTCGTTGTGGACAAAGACGATTTTGAGTTTAACGTCAGTTTCTGGGATAGTAACTGTGACAGCAGCCTGTTTGAAGTGATAGTTCCTGACCATTCTGAGCTTTGGTTTGGCTACCAAAGTGTAAAGAGCCTTCAAAGTGTAGCGTTTGTTGTTGAAGAGATAGTTGTTAGTTCGCGGAAGGTGCTTTAATTGACAAATGATTTGAAGTTTTAGGCGTTTGACAATTTTAACAATAAAACTGTTGAAGCAGAACCAGGAATCCATCAGCAGTGTAGAGGCCTGGAAGCCTCTTTTTTGAGCATCCTTAAGTAAAGAAAAGGCCTTTTCGAGCTTGGTTTGTTTTATCTGCTTTCTCTCGATTGCACCCGGGCTTTGAGGGTCTATTTTCTTGGCTTTGGGGACTTTCCGATATTTGGTTGCTTTCGACGTTGCCTGAGGCGTATGCTTGCCAGAACAAATTCGTTCGCCAATCGGCAGCAAGTGATGACCATCGAAAATGCCCAGTACTAACTTCTGAAAGCCAAGGATAGATTTCTTTTTCGTATGGTCATAAACATAGGAGGCCATTTCAACCAATTTGCCTTTCACCTCACAGGTGGTGTCATCGAGTACGAGGAAGTGCTCCTGGTCGGGCATAGAAATTCTATCATGTATACGATATGAGAGGTTCAGTATAAAGCGGCGCCAGTTATAGTTGGCCTGCTCAAGCAACCGGTAAAAACGATTTTTGTCTGAGGATGTTTTCTCATATTGAGCACGAACGAACAAATGCACGCTGCCCAGCATTAGAAACGGAATCAAAATCAAATCATACACGATGCGATTAACACAATGTCCAGTCCGTTTTTTTATTTTTGCCGAGTTTAGCAAAGAGGATATTCTCAACTCTTTGAAAGCCAAAGCGAGATCGTTATCCAGAATTATCTTGGGATTTTCAATATATTGCTGGACATCACTCGCAACTGGTATTAAATTGCTCTCGGCTCGCATCTTTTCCTCCGTTAAGCTATTTTATTTGCTGGTACTTATAAAATAACAAAACTGGAAGTTGAGTGCGAGCTATTTTTATGTTTTATCTATATTTAAGACGATTTTTCGAAGTGAGAAATGTTAGTAGATAATTATATTCAGAGAAGAATATTCAGTTTGAGGAATTGAGGGGAAAATAAAGTTTGGATATTGGCCCTCATTCTTCTCTTTTTTCGCTATCTTTGACTAAAGACTTGAAGTATTTTTCCGCCCCTTCAGGATCGGGCCAGCCATCGTGCTGTTTTACGTCGGGCGTCCCTCCGTCCAAAACTTCCCTAATCACATCGCTGG
>JAJFJH010000395.1 GCA_021774155.1 Nitrosomonas sp. | reverse complement strand
GGTGCAGATCCCAGGCATTGATAATCTGCTTTACTATGAATCTACCAGCACGAATGATGGGCATATGACGATGCGACTCACATTCGAAATCGGAACCGATGTGGATATCGCCCAGGTTCAGACACAGAACCGTCAACGCCTAGCCGAGCCTCAATTACCGGACGAAGTGATTCGCCAGGGTGTTACGGTTAAAAAAATGTCGCCAGATCTGTTGGCGGTGATCGCATTAAGTTCTACCGATCCTAGGCATGATCCTGTTTTTCTCTCAAATTACGCGTTGATTCAGGTGCTTGATAATATCAAGCGGCTGCCGGGTGTCGGCGATGCGATCATCTTTGGTGCGCAGAATTATGCCATGCGACTGATTCTTGATCCCGTGCGTATGGCGCAACTCAATATCACCCCTTCGGAGATTGCTGCTGTTGTACGTGAGCAGAATCGTGATTTTCCAGCGGGTAGGATAGGCCGAGAACCTTCTGCAAAAGGTACAGAGCTTACTATTCCGGTAATAACACAAGGTCGAATGAGTGAAGCGAAGGAATTCGAGGATATGATTATCCGGGCTAATTCCGATGGTTCCATGGTTCGGATGCGCGATGTCGCTCAGGTGGAACTAGGTGCTCAGTCTTATGATCTTGAAGGACGGTGGAATGGAAAACCTAATACTTTTATGTTGACCTTCCTGTCTCCAGGCGCCAATGCACTCGATACCGTTAAGTTGATACGCGAGGAAATGAATCGGCTGGCTGGCAACTTTCCGTCGGGTGCATCCTATGATATCCCCTACGACACTACAAAATTTATCGAAGTCTCTATTAATGAGGTGGTAAAAACACTTTTTGAAGCAACTTTGTTGGTTATTTTGGTGGTTTTTCTATTTCTACAGAGTTGGCGAGCAACGCTTATTCCAGCCGTAGCCGTTCCTATTTCTCTTATTGGAACTTTGGTGGGTATGGATGCGCTGGGATTCTCAATCAATACGTTAACTCTATTCGGTATGGTGCTGGCCATCGGTATTGTGGTGGATGATGCAATCATTGTGGTGGAAAATGTTGAGCGACACATTACTAAGGGCGGCCTTTCGCCCAGAGACGCTGCTATCAAAGCGATGAATGAAGTAACCGGGGCGGTGATTGCAAGTGTCTTAGTACTAGCCGCTGTGTTTGTACCCGTCACTTTTTTAGGCGGGATTACTGGAGAGCTGTACAAGCAATTTGCGATTACGATTGCACTTTCTGTCACCATTTCCGGATTTGTGGCGCTGACCCTCAGCCCTGCACTTTGTGCACTGGTTCTTAAACCCAGTCACAGTGCTCCCCGAGGATTCTGGAAAATTTTTAATCGCATGTTTGATTGGATACAAATACGCTATGTTGGAACGGTCGGCATTGCCCTCAAACGATCCGTGATTGCTTTGGCCGTTTTTGGAGTGTTGTTAGTTGTTATTCTTGGGCTGTTCAGATCCATTCCAGGCAGTTTTCTTCCAGAAGAAGATCAAGGATATTTTATTACTATTTTTCAATTACCTGAAGGTGCCTCCAAGGCACGCACTACTGAAGTGGTTAAAAAAATAGAAAATTACTATCTATCAAATCAATCGGTTCATTCAACGGATGCTCTAGTGGGTCAAAATTTTGTTTTCAATACCCGAGGAACGAATCAGGCAACGATGTTTGTGCCGTTGCACCATTGGGATGAACGTACGGACCCGAATGAACAGGTGCCGGGACTTATTGCGGCGGCTTATCAGGAATTTGCCAAAATCCCTGAGGCGTTGATTCTGGCGTTTAATGCGCCTTCTATTCCAGGCATCGGCTCCACGGGTGGTTTTTCGCTTCAATTGCAAGATCCCAGTGGCGGCGATTTTTCTGAGTTCGCTGAAGTCGCTCAGGAGTTTGTGGCCAGAGCTACAGAACATCCGGCAATCGCTGCAGCCAGCACCAGCTTTCGTGTCAGTACTCCCCGACTTTTTGCCAAAGTAGATCGGGAACGGGCTAAAGCGCTGGGGGTGCCTATTTCAGAAGTATTCGACACCATGCAAGCTTATTTTGGGAATCTGTATATTAATGATTTTGTTAAGTTTGGTCGCGTTTATCGTGTGCAAACAGAAGCTATGCCAGAGTATCGATCCAGTCCAGAAGATATTAGTAAGCTTTATGTGCGCGCTCAAAATGGCGCAGAACAAACTATGATTCCCCTGGATTCTGTCGTTTCCACAGAATTTAGCAGCAGTCCAGATCCGGTTACTCATTTCAATGGCTTTAACTCTGCACTGGTGATGGGTGCCGCCGCACCAGGCTATAGTTCAGGACAAGCAATTGAAGCACTAACGCAAATTGCAGATGAAATTCTTGCTCCTCGTGGTTTTGCGATTGACTGGAGTGGAATCTCTCTCCAAGAAAAGAAGGCTGAAGGACAATCTATTATGGTGTTTGCTTTTGCGATACTGATGGTCTTTCTGGTGTTGGCCGCTTTATACGAGAGCTGGACTATTCCATTTGCAGTTATTCTTGCAATACCTTTCGGCGTTTTAGGCGCATTGTTAGCTATTTGGACCCTAGAACTGACCAACGATATTTATTTTCAAATTGGCTTAATAACGTTGATTGGTTTGGCGGCAAAAAATGCAATCTTGATTGTAGAGTTCGCAAATCAACGCTATGTTGCGGGCGCGTCATTGGCTGATTCGGCAATTGAAGCAGCGCGTCTTCGTTTCCGGCCGATTATTATGACATCAATGGCTTTTATTCTAGGCGTGTTGCCACTTGTTTTGGCATCCGGTGCAGGTGCTGCCAGCCGTAACTCAATCGGAACAGGCGTATTTGGAGGCATGCTGGCCGCTACGTTTTTAGCTATCCTTTTTGTGCCGCTATTTTTTGTAATAATTGGTAGGCTATCAAAAACGAATTGATTATCTGGTCAGGTTCAATACAGTTGACTACGTCAATCGATTCTCAGAATCAAAATCGTTAATTTGTCTACATACAGGAAGGTACATATGTCGAAAAGAGATATTCAGGATCGTGCTAGCGGCGCTATCATGGGTGCTTTTATTGGTGATGCGCTGAGCCTCGGCCCCCACTGGTACTATAATCTAGATGATCTTCGAGGTGATTACGGTAAATGGATCAACACCTATACTGATCCTAAGCCCGGCCGGTATCATGCTGGCCTTAAAGGTGGTCAATTGTCACAGGCCGGTTTTATTCTTACGCTTATGGCTCGTTCACTTGTTGATCGTGGTGGCTACGATGCGGAAGATTTTTGTCGCCGAATGGATGAACAGCTCTTTCCACTGCTTGACGGGACGCCGGTGAGCGGACCTGGAGGGTATACCAGCCAGTCGATTCGTGAGGTATGGCGGCAGCGCGTACAGCAAAAATTATCCTGGCAGCAAACTGGCAGTCGTGCAGATACCACCGAAGCCATAGAGCGCACTCTTGCGATTGCCGTACGCTATGCGTTTCATCCTGAGCAATTAGCCACGTTTATCACCGAAAATACCCTACTCACTCAGTCTGATGAAACCGTCGCATCCATGACTGTTGCCTACGGCGCAGTACTAGGTCTTCTGGTTCAAGGACATGCCTTGGATACCGAACTTTCGGTAAAACTGATGGTATTGGTGAAAAACGGTAAATTACCTTTTCATGCCGTCACTCGAGATAATTTGCAAAACCCACAACCTGGTGACCCAGATCCACCACGTGCAGGACGTTTCGCTTCACCAGACGCTTTATTGACACCTTCATATATGGCCGCTGCGGCAGCAGATCCTGAAATTCGTATAGAGCCGGCATGGAAGGTATCTATCGTTTACGGCATGCCTTGCGCCATTTATCACCAATTGCCTGCCGCCTATTATCTTGCTGCTCGTTTTCACAACGATTTTGAATCAGCCATACTCCATGCAGTTAATGGCGGCGGACAAAACCAAGCACGAGCCATTCTTACTGGCGCCCTAACGGGTGCCCAAATCGGTTTGTCTGGTATTCCTGGACGCTTCATTGATGGGCTTGAGAAAGCAGCTGAACTAAAAAAACTGGCCATGGATTTAGCTGCAAATGTTGTGATATCTTAGCGGTAATAGTTTGGGTTGACGAAAGTATGCAGTCAGCCATGAATAACCATACAACATACTGATAATATGAAGTAATTATCATATTTTACGTGCTTATTTCGACCGTGAATGGTAAAGTGACACTATGTTTTTTTGTCGAAATGGTTAACAAAAATGTTCACGCCAAGTAGCTCTTCCCATCAAACTAATCTCTTTGGTGCCGCCTACTTTTACAACTTGATCCAAATGATCCACTACTCAAACTATCCACAGCCATATCTTGGCATCATTTCTACAGCTGTTTTGTTGTTGGCAGGTGGTCTTCAGGTGCTTTAGGCTGTTTCTATTTCTGCTGGGTTTCCGCAAAGTATGTTGTTATTTGCTTGTATAGGTTTGGTTAAAACACGGTGAAAAGAAAATTATTGTTGATACATTGTTTTGATTTCATCGTGAATTTTATAATATATTAATAACGATTAAATGTAGCGTTGCTTATGTAATATTGTGATGATATTTAGTATTATGAGTCTTTATCTTATTGAACTGAATTGGTTATTACTTATGAGTGAAGTATAGTCGTCGTAGTTTACGTACTGTTTAAGTGGGTCTGGGCAGATATCAAACGAAATAAATAGGGGGTTTTATGAAATTACTTTTAATTAAAGGACGTTCGATTTTTAACTGTCGGTTGTTAATTCTAATTGGCCTCTTGTTACTTTCGGTATCAGTTATAGCGGAAGAATGGACCTATACCGTGCGCAGTGGCGACAATTTATGGAATGTGACAGAACGCCATCTGACCAGTATGAAATATGTGCAACGATTGCAGCAATTGAATCGTATTCAAGATCCTTATTCAATACCGCCAGGGTCAAAGCTTCGAATCCCCATTGCTTGGACACGACAAAACGAGGGGGATGTGTACGCACATGTGGTAGCTGTGCATGGGATAGTCACCGTGCGGCGCGAAAACGCAACAAAGGATCTAGCGGTAACTCAGGATATGCGGTTATCTCAAGGTGACGAGATACGGTGTGAGAATGATGCGTTTGTTACCGTGCAATTTGCGGATGGATCACGTATGCGTGTTCAAGACAATAGCCATGTTCGTTTGAGTCAGATGAAAGTTTTTGGTGATTTTGGGCTTGTTGATACGCTGATTGAACTTAGACAGGGACGTACTGAGAATGCGGTGTCGCCGGAATCAGATGTTGGTACACGCTTTAGAATTAAAACGCCATCGGCGATAAGTTCAGTGCGCGGTACCGATTTTAGAGTAGGCATGTTAGAAGAGGGAGTAAGCACCAGTAGTGAAGTGTTGGAGGGTGTTGTGCAAGTTAGTGGAGAAAATCGTGCGGTACGAGTACCTGCTGGATTTGGTTCAGTGACGACTGTTGGGGCGCCGCCTTTACCACCTGTAACCTTATTGCCTGCGCCTGATTTATCTGAAACGCCGACATACTATGAAAGTTTGCCGTTAATTATTACTTTAAGTCCGTTGCCTGGTGCAGAAGCTTATCGGGCTCAAATAGCGATAGACCATGAATTCGAAAATCTATGGGCTGATTTTGTAACAGCTAGCTTGCCATTTCGTGATGGTGATATTCCTGATGGCAATTATTGGCTTAGAATACGTGGTATTGATGACCTGGGAATTGAAGGTCAAGACGCAGTGGTGGCATTTTCTTTAAATGCGCGTCCTGAACCGCCATTTGTTACAGCGCCATTACCTGGAGCTGCTGTTGATATCGATAGTCCGGAATTTCATTGGGCTACCCAATCTGAGGCCTCACACTACGTTATCCAGATTAGTCAGGAAGAAGATTTCTCTAGTCTGGCGTTCTTTAACCCTTCTATTAAAAATAATTACTTGAAGCTACCTAGGCCACTAGAACCGGGACATTATTTTTGGCAGGTTGTTTCTGTGTCAGCATCTGAAGGTGCTGGGCCATTTAGTGATGTGATGTCATTTAGAGTGCCGTTTCCTGGTCCCGCGCTTGAAAAAACGAAATTTGATAAAACAAAAATGACCTTTGCATGGCGAGCAGGTGCAGAAGGTCAAGGTTTTCATTTCCAATTCGCCAGCGATAAAGCATTTAATAATCTAATACATGATCAACATACGGCGGCTTCTCAAGCTTCAGTTCCTTTGCCGGATGGCGGTAGCTATTATTTGCGGGTAAAAACAATAGAGTCGGATGGCTTTGAAGGGCCATGGGGGCCACCTCAGTTAATTGACATTCCATATAATATTCCGTATTGGCTCCGTATTGGACGCTGATGCTGCTGCCATTATTTATACTTTTATAATGGTATGACCTGGCTTCAATCTCATTATAGTTTTATATTACGTACGATCGTGCTCTTGGTCGGCGTGGCTTTGTTGTCATTTTCTGAAATACTGGAACGTGTTGATTTGGTGTTCTATGACAAAGTCTTGTCAATGCAGGAATACTCGCCGAGTAATGATGTTGTTATTGTGACAATCGACGAACAGAGTCTGCGAATATTAGGGCGTTGGCCATGGTCACGGAAGATACATGCTGACTTTATTAATCGGCTGGCACACAAGAATAATGTTATCGCATTAGATTTATTTTTTACCGAACCGGATAAAAATGATCCCGAGGCTGATGAATGGTTGGCCGCTGCAATAGCTGCACATGGCGCGGTAATTCTACCTGTCGCGCCAATTAGTGATGCTCATCTAAATGTTTTGTCACTTGTCGAGCCGTTACCGCGTTTGCGAGATAATGCAATACTTGGTCATGTTGATATTGAATTAGACCGCGATGGTGTTGCACGACGGGCGTTTCTGACCGCTGGTATTGACACACCTACATGGCCCACGCTTGGGCTTGTCTTGGCTAGCGAAACAAATAGGTTAGGTGCAACCAATCGATTCACCTATCTAAGCGATGATGATGTTCGCATAACTGGTGATTGGGTGCGTTCACATGAAGTGTTGATTCCTTATGTCGGGCCACCAGGAAGCTTTCGGCAAATTTCATATGCGCAAGTTTTGTATGATGAATCCGTACTGGCAGGTTTGAGTGGCAAGGCAATCATAGTGGGGATGACGGCAGCAGGAATGGGAATGCGTTTTGCAACGCCAGTTTCATCCATCAACCGTCAGCCCATGAGTGGCATTGAATGGCACGCAAATGTGTTTGAAATGCTGCAGCATGATCGAGCTGTATTTCCCATTTCAAATCTTAATACTAGCTTAATCTCAGTATTCTGGGTGCTAGTAGCCTTGTTAAGTATCAGCTTTTTAAGCAGAGATTTGACATTGCCAATTTTGCTGGCGCTACTTGTATGTGGCTTATTTATCGTATTTTTTTTGCTGCGGTGGCTGCATGTTTGGGTCCCTCCAAGTGCCGCTTTGTTTGGTACGTTAGCTATTTATCCATTATGGAATTGGCGGCGTATTAATGAATCCATGCGCTCATTATTTATGGCTAGTGTCCGATCCAACGTAGCTTTGGAGTCTGTCGGAGATGGTGTCATTACCACTGATGCTCATGATCATGTAATTTATATGAATGGCGGCGCAGAAAAAATTCTT
>JAJFJH010000394.1 GCA_021774155.1 Nitrosomonas sp. | reverse complement strand
CGACCATAGGTCGACATTGGTCTAAAACCACCGCATTCATGCGGTAAAGTCAAGGCTCTGCG
This sequence comes from Nitrosomonas sp., assembly GCA_021774155.1. GTDB lineage: Bacteria > Pseudomonadota > Gammaproteobacteria > Burkholderiales > Nitrosomonadaceae > Nitrosomonas. The sequence continues at coordinate 6,994 of JAJFJH010000394.1, read as the reverse complement.
TGCAGAGCACGCTTACTAACAAAGCTGGCTTCAGCCAGAAACACCGAACCTACCGACTTTAGTCGGTAGTGGTTCAGTTTTATTCGTTGCAAGCAGGGGGTCAAATCAACAATCAGGGAAACTCAGGTATGTTTGGTTCTGTACCCTCAATTTCAACTGTCGGGAGATGCTTGGTCACTCTTTCTTCAATCTCTTCAACACGGTCGGTTGGTACGTCGGCCATTACCAACAATTTACCTGCTTCAATTTCATCTTCAAACTGTTTCGTCCGTCGATTGCCAACATTCATTCCCACCATGCCGCTTAACCACGCACCCACACCTGCGCCAGCGAGTGTGGCGCCCAATAGAACGCCACCTGCAATTACCGTTGAAGCGGGTGGCAGAGCAACCGCAACCAATCCCGCGAGCATACCGGTTGACCCACCGAGAGCCAAGCCTTGTTCCACTGCTGGAATAAAATCACTCTTTTGTAAGAGGCTGGCTTCTGGTAGATCTTCAAGAGATGTACCGCGTTTGGCAAGTACGTGAATGTGTCGTTCTTCAATACGTGCCAATAATAAGTCATCAACAATTTTTTTAGTGGTGGCAATATCTGGAACTAGAAAATAAATTCGTCTCATGACAATTTCTCCAATTAGTTTAGATGGTTAATTAAAAATAAAAAACAAATGCTACTTCAAAGAAGATAGGTTGCCTTATTCATTACAGTTTCCCAATATGTTCTTCATTCAGAATGAAGAACGTAAGCTGGTCAAGCGGCTCCTATCCGGCCGAATGCTGTCTCATACAAACACTATCTATCATTTCATAAATTAAAACTTCACTAAGATCAATAATCCTCATTTTCTTAAAATAATTTATGTTTCATAAAAGACCGGCAGCTAATATTGCCTTAATAATCATGCCAACCGATACAAGAACTGCCATCACAGCAAAGCTTTGCTGTAGTTTCGGGCCTGAAAAGCGCTTAGAAAACAAACGCCCCATTATCATTCCGGCCATTGCGCCACCGGCAAATGGAACTGCAACTGACCAATTCATCGCGCCTATTAACGTGGCGGAAGCAACACCTGTTGCGGAAATAAGTGCAATCACGGCCAGTGATGTTGCAAAGATGGATTGTATTTGCAGATTGGTGACTTTCTTGAGTGCAGGGACAACAACAAAGCCCCCACCGACACCCAACAAGCCGGATAAAGAGCCCGCAGATAAACCCGATATTGTTAACGCTCCGACGCAAGGCCAAGTCCATACTAAACGCCCACCAGGTGAATCGAGCAAGCAAGGTTTTGCAAAGCTGCGAGATTCTGATGTTGCGATTCCTTCATCGCAACGCTTACTCTGGCGGAACATATCAAATGCAACGTACATCAAGACTGTGGCAAACAACAATGTTAAGGGTAAGTTGGGTATTTTTTGCGCTAGCCATATTCCTGCAGGCGCGGCAACGGCACCGGTGAGTGCGATAAAACCTGCTGCACGGTACCGTACTTTTCTTTGCCTTAGTGCAAGTAATGCACCGATTGTTGCCGACAAGCAGACGGCAAGCAAAGCAATCGGTGCGGCTTCTGCAACGGCGAGGTGTAGGCCAAAAATAAGTAACGGTACGGCAATAATAGCGCCACCAGCACCTGTCAGCGCAAGAACAATACCTGTAAATGAACCGAGTAAAACAGTGATTATTTGAGTTTCCATCATAGTCATTTATTTAATGTGTTTTGCTGGGTTGAGTCAGTCATCCGTTCGATTTAGATAGTTGCTCAACTGAGGCTTCCTGTTTTGCAAGATTATATAATGTGGTGGCACGTTTACCCAAAGCACAGTAAGCAAGAATAGGTTGTGGCAAAGCGTCTACAAGTTCCTTAAATTTTTCGCCTTGTTCAGTAGAAACCGCCCCCATTTCTACAGGCTGGTATGCAAAAGCAATTCCCAGTGATTTTGCTGAAGCTTCCAGTTGTTCACTAGTTGGCTGGTCAGCGCCACCCTCGAAGTCTGGTCGGTTACAAATTATAGATTTATAACCAGCGTTTGCAATTTCATGCAAATCTTCAATACTGATTTGACCTGTTACCGATAACTTCTCGTCTAATTTAGTTAGGTTGATGCTCATTACACTCTCCTAGTGACTTTTACAATAAAGACTAAATAAAGTTTTTATAATTTCGCTTGCTTCTACACTTGCCAGGCTGTAATAAATATATTTTCCTTTGCGCTGAGTTGTTACAAGACCTTCTGTTCGTAATACCGTTAGCTGTTGTGAAAGCGTTGGTTGTTGAATTCCTAGCAATTTCTTTAATTCACCAACATTTCTGCCCCCTTGGCTAAGTTGACATAAAATGGATAGGCGGTCTTCATTCGCCAGTACTTTTAGCATTCCACACGCTGCCGAAGAAGATTCGCCAATGGTTGATACATCTGAAAAATCAGATTGCTTTTTCATGCCATTTAATTAAATAATTAATATACTGTTGACTAATACTATATTATTAAATATAGTAATGTCAACATTAAGATAACAATAAGACTAATTTGATATAAAGGACAGCAAAATGAAACCAAATATAAAAACATTTTTTGAGCCCGTTACATGGACAGTTACTCATGTGATATTTGATGACGTGGGTGGAAGCTGTGCCATTATCGACCCGGTTCTCGATTACGATGCGAAATCAGGTAGAACAAGCACACAGTTTACAGACCAAATAATCCAATTTATTAAAAAACAGAAACTGAATGTTGAATGGATTCTTGAGACACATGCACATGCAGATCACCTCTCATCTGCGTACTATATCAAAAGTCAATTGGGCGGAAAAATTGCAATTGGAGATGGTATTCCTGCGGTGCAAAAAACTTTCAAGAAACTATTTAATCTAGGCGATGAGTTCGTGCCCAACGGCAGTCACTTTGATCATTTATTCGCAGATGACGAGATATTTCAGGTCGGTGCATTAAGCGCAAAAGCGATTTCAACACCCGGTCATACACCTGCAGACCTCGCCTATCAATTTGATGACGCCATATTTATTGGCGATACGATGTTTATGCCAGATGTTGGCACTGCACGTGCAGATTTTCCGGGTGGCGATGCGCGTCAGTTATTTTTATCTATACGCAAGCTGCTTGAGTTTCCTCTACAAACCAGATTGTTTATGTGTCACGATTATCCTCCGACCGAACGTTCAATTCAGTGGCAAAGTACGGTGGCAGAACAACGTGCACACAATGTTCATGTGCATGATGGTATCAGCGAAGATGAATTTATCGCTATGCGTACCGCACGTGATAAGACACTGCAAGCGCCTGTTTTGCTATTACCTTCGATTCAAACCAATGTGCGCGCTGGTGAAATGCCACCCGCAGAAGAAAATGGCACTTCATACTTCAAGATTCCTATTAATGTCATTTAAATGAGATATTGCTGCAGGCACTGTTCATCCATTTGACTTAGAATTAATCAGTGTCTCCTTAGGTAAATAGTAAGTGTATATGTCTGATCAGAAAAAAAATCCCTTATAAGAATCAAATTTCTTGACTTGTGAGAAGATGAACCCTATGAATAAATCCATTAAATCAATTGCGCTATGGCGGGATTCTTTTATTTTGTCCAGCAGTAGCCAACAAGCCGATAGTGAAGATATTAGGCCGACAGACGGTGATCATGGCGCACTTGATCCTAAAACCTATGATGCCGTTGAAGTTGATGCATTGTTCGATGTAATCAATCATACTCAAACCCAGATTGGTCACTTGATCCTTTATCGCTCATTGGCGCGTCCTATATCGGACACCAATGCCCTGCAACAAAAGCAAGAAGCCTTGCGTGAACTTGAATCCAACCCTGAGCTAACTCATGATTTGCAAAGGTATGTTAAGAAAATGATTCCAGGAGAAAAGTCGCTTTACCATCTGCTTTATGGTGAGTTCTTTGGTGGTTTGTCTACTAGTGATGAGCCAAAAGACGGATCTAAAAAACTAGAGTTTGGCGGCTGCGGTTATCGCCAATATGTGGATGGTACCGAATTTGCAGTGGATTTAGTTGAAGATGCTAAGTTGTTACCGCAGCCAAAAACCGCTTATCTAAATGATTTGTTCAACGCGATAAGTGACTTTAGTCAATCACGCACCTATGCGCTGATGCACGGCCCGGTCTATTCCTCAGATGGAAAATTTAAAACAAAGCAAGAAAAGCCAAAATATTCACCGACACTGAGTTTCCGGCCTTCTATGTTTAAACTGCTTCCCATGCTCATATTTATGGTGGCAATTGGCGGAATTTTTACTTTCTTTCAAAATTTTCTACCAGAGCTTGGCGCGTCGTATATTGGTTACGGCATTCTTGCGTTGACTGTGCCGGCTGTTCCTGTGATTTTATTCGCGATCGGTGTTTCCGATCGTGATACCGTCATTTATCCGTTGCGTAAACAATTCAGGCAAAGTCCCGAGTTGGCAAAAGCACTTGAAGCATTAGGCATGATTGATGAGCTACTATCTCTGCATCACTACGGTCAATCAATAGACAGTGCAAAAGTATTACCCGATATTGTTGACAACAAACATCATTTACTCAATGTCACTAATGCAAAAAACCCATTGCTTATCAAAAGTGACCCTGATTTTGTACCCAATGATATTACCCTTGACTCAGTTGGCCGACTACTGATCATCACTGGGCCCAATAGTGGTGGCAAAACGGCCTTTTGCAAAACAGTGGCTCAAATTCAATTATTAGGTCAGGTTGGTTGTTGTATACCCGCATCAACAGCTCAGTTGGTGCCGGTTGATCGTATTTATTATCAAGTGCCTGATCCAGGCCGCCTGGAAGCAGGCATAGGACGCTTTGGTCATGAACTAAAACGGACGCGTGAAATCTTTTTTAATTCAACACCACATAGTTTGGTTATCCTGGATGAGCTTTCTGAAGGTACCACTTTTGAAGAAAGAATGAGTCTTTCTGAATATATTCTCACAGGGTTTCATAAGCTGGGCGCCAGCACTTTATTGGTTACCCATAATCATGAATTATGCGAACGTTTGCAGGGTGATGGATTGGGGCGATATTTGCAGGTCGAATTTGCATCACAAGGCCCAACGCATCGGCTGATACCCGGCGTATCACGTGTCAGTCATGCCGACCGTGTCGCGACAGAAATTGGCTTTAGTAAAGAAGATGTGGAAAACCACTTATCTGCACGTGAGCAACAAACAAACCTATCTGACGTAAATAGCTCATAAGCGTGTGGTATCAAAAATGTCATTTAGGGTAAAGCGGTGAAGAACAAACCATTAACTCAGCGATAATTACAGCGCAATCGATAAATGTGCAGCGATGTACTTCTTATCGAACAAAATGATCCAACCCCATTGAATCAACAACCAGGCGTCGGTACGCTTCAGATTTACGTATTTGCAGCTGTTCAAGTGGGTTGAGATTGTCTGTTAAGAGCGTGCCCATTGTTTGATTAAGCCTAATTTGTCTTTGTTTCAGCCAATGACGTTGTTCATACCCAAGTGTTTCTTGTTCAATATTGATTGCGTGATTAGATGCAAGAAAAATAAAGTCATTCAATGCATTGTCTGGTTCGGATATGAAGGCTTGTTGATGGGGAAATACCTGTGCCAGTGTTTTAGCCACGGAAGCTAAGGCTGCGTTATTGCCATCATCAAGAAATCCCACAAAGTTCAAAGCAAGAATTCCTTGGTCTGAAAGCAATGCATGTAGTTGTACCATGGTTTCAACAGTCAATAAATGCACCGGTTCCGAGCCGCCAGTAAAAACATCGAGGATAACTAAGTCATAGGTATCCTTAAGTTGACGGATTTCATAGCGTGCATCACCAATAATAGTTTTTCCTGTTGGGATGAAATCAAAGTAATCGCGCGCAGCTTGGGCAACTGCCGGGTCTATCTCCAGGGTGTCAGTGATGATGCCATGATCTTTCAGTGTCATTGCCATATGGCCCGCACCCTGACCAACTAATAACGCACGCTTCATATTGGGTGCCAGAGCGGGTATTAAGCCCACAATTTTTTGATAAGTCAGAACGTTTTCACCATGACTAATACTCGCCGCGCCAATGGTTGATGCGTCAACGGTTAAAAAACGAAAATTTTCTGCGGGATTGTCAATGACCCGTACCCAACCATAAAGGCTCTCCTGTTCGAATTGGGTTTGGTAAGTGTCATCATTTGAGAAATGATTACCAGAGCCAGCCACATAAGGTAATAAAATAACGCCAATAACAGCCAGCAACACAACGGGAGGTAGCGCAATGGTGAGTCTCAGGCGATTGCGTTCAAAATAAGCGACGCCCAACGCCAGTATCAACAAAGCAATGCCCAGGCCCATAAAGATTTCACGTGAACCGACTTGAGGAAATAGGTAGAACCCCAAGAATAATGTACCAATGACACTGCCTACCGTACTCACTGCATAGATAGAACCGGCACTGGCGCCCACCGCGTCTAAACTGGAGGTGGCTAATTTAACAGCAAAAGGTCCGATCATTCCCAGCGTGAAAAGGCTTGGCGTGAACAAGATGAGCGTACTCACAAAAGTGCCCATGCGTAAACCGAGCGGATCAGTGGCCAGCAAGATGGGGCCAGTTATCCAGGGTATCACTAGTGTTAAGATTCCAGACAAAGCAATAATTAACGCCAGGCCTGTTTTTTCTGCTCGATCAGCCCAGCGACCACCGACAAAATAACCCAATGCTAGTGCGATCAACGTGACTGAAATAACCGACGTCCAGACATATAGGCTGGCGCCATAAAAGGGTGCAATTAAACGCGTTCCTAACAGCTCAATCACCATCACTGCAGCGCCTGTCAAAAAAACAGTACCGTATAGCCAAGCGTTGCCTAAAACATTTGATGCGGGGTGATTCATATCGTTACCTTTGTGCGCTGTTGTACATCGTAGAAAAAGTAATTATTGCCGGTGTTTATATAACATAATCTGCACAAAAAGCGCACGACACTAACCAATTGGA
>JAJFJH010000393.1 GCA_021774155.1 Nitrosomonas sp. | reverse complement strand
TAAATCTTTGCGGGCGATACTGAGCGGAATATTCCAATAAGGATTAAGAATCATGTGTGAAATATGGCTATTGAAACTTGGTGTTGCACGATATTCACGCCCAACGATAATGCGCATATTAAGAATATGTTCCCCATGCTCGACTGCAGTGAGCCTAAACCCAGCGATATTGACTAACAGATAACGTTCACCTAAGTTTCTGGGAAGCCAGCGAAGGCGTTCCATGTTGATACGGAGTTGTCGTATTTTCCAAGATAGTGGTGTATTGAAGGCTTGCAGTGTATTTTTTCCAATAAGGCCATCTGCGTTTAATCCATGTTGCGTCTGAAATACCTTAATGGCAGCCACTAATTCCGCGTCATATTTTTTACTGCTATGTTGAGCAATATTGTACTCGTCGAGGCCGTCAGCAATATAAGCTTCAAGCATTCGTTTGCGAATGAGCGGGACAATTTGATGTGTTTCATTTGGTCGAATGAGCGGCGCATCAGGTAGCTGCGTCCAGACTGCCTGAGTGCTGGCTATTTTATGGTATCGAGCCAATGCTTGTTTGAGTAACTGATAGCTTGGTTTTTTAGGTGCGAGATCATAGAGTGATTGCTGTAAGTTGTTCGTATTGATCGAATTAAGTAAGAAAGCCACGGCGTCAAATGTTGGTTGAGGAATATGCCAATCTGGATCAGCGGCAGCAACCGGTAGTCGACCGCGTGCCAAGTCTCGTGTTAACAGTAATAGGGCATGGGTTGTGAGAAACTCAAGATCAGCGGACAAATAGGCTGTATTAGCACTATTTAATTGCAACTGTTGTAACCGTTGCAATTGATAGTTATGGCTATCTAACCCTTCAGTTTTAGCGTCAGCGATAAATGCCAATGCAATGGACAGCGGAGAAGATTCTGATTGAGGCGTTATCCAGATCGCTTGATAATTTCGTGCTGAATACAAACGTTTTAAGTCTGCAACCTCAGTTTCAGAGAAGTTGTGCGGAGCAGATTCTGTCAACCATTTTTGTAAGTCGTCGGCTTCAATGGTGGCGGCATGTGAAATTGAGGCTGCTAATAGAAAGACAATACCACTCAGCAGTTTTAGAGAAATAAATAATGGAATGGTTTTATTCAAAGGTTTGTGTTTTTTTTGGGTGATAGAGAGTAGATTGTATTGGGTGCATCGTTCCAAAGACATCATACTTGATTATGGTGAGAAGTGCCGGTATGGAGAAATCATTTCCATTGCTTTTGTTGAATGGATGATTAATGAAGTCGTGACTAACCGGATGGTTAGAAATAGGGAAATAATATGGCGCAACATGTCTTCATCATCATGCCTTTTGGCGAAAAAGAAGGTATTAACTTTAATAAAATCTATTTGGATTTAATTAAGCCCGCGTTGTTACAGGTTGGTCTGGATCCCTTTCGTGCGGATGAGGAAATATTACCCGGCGATATACGCGCCGATATGTTTCAGGAATTATTGATGGCTGATTTGGTGATAGCGGATCTGTCAATCAATAACGCGAATGCCTGGTATGAATTGGGCGTGCGGCATGGATTACGGTCACATGGCATTGTGCAAATTCGCTCGGGAGAGGCCACAATTCCCTTTGATGTCTGTGTGGATCGGACATGGCATTATCATTTGAAAGCGGGCGTGCCTGATTCGGATTTTATTGAAGGTGACCGCACGGCATTGGGTAAGGTAGCGCTTGAAACCTTGCGTTCGAAACCCAATCGGTAACCGGTTAGCCCGGTGTATCAATACTTACCCTATTTGAAAGAGCCAGACTGGAAATCACTGCGTGTTAAAAATGCGGACGCGTTTTGGCACGAGCATGATCAATGGGCTGACCTAATTGAAGTGTCTCGCAAGAACAATAAACCGGGCAATATTTTGGTTCTCGCCGATGAAGCGCCAACCTATGCATTAAAACTTGAAGGCTATCGTACCGCCGGCAAAGCCTTGCGAAGTTTGGGGCAGTTCACTTTTGCGCTGGAGCAATTCAACAAAGCGCTAGACATTAACCCGGGCGATCTGGAAAGTGCTCAGGAAAAAGGCACGGTGCTGGGGCGCTTGAAAAAGGTAACGCAAGCGGAACAATGGTTAAGAACCTTATCAAAAAAACATCCTCAAAATGCTGAAACTTGGGCGTTGTTGGGCCGAACAGAAAAAGACCGCTGGGTCAGTTTATGGCAAGAAGAAAACAAGAGCCCACAAGATATGCGTGAAGATGCTGCTTGTGAAAGTGCTCAACTGAATGCGGCAATTCAAGCTTACCGCCAAGGGTTTATCGAACAGCCGCAATGGTTTTATGCCGGCATCAATGCACTGACGCTAGCCTATTTATCAAAACATTTGCAGGGACACAGTGATAATGAGACTGAACTGGAAGCCATGGCCGGCGGTGTGCGCTGGGCAACGCTCAGTGAATTAAGCAAAGAAACTGCCAATGAACCCAATTATTGGGCGAGAGTCACCTTGGCCGATCTTGAGCTATTAGTCAGCGATGTGGCAATCATCGAGAAGGCATACAAATACGCCATTGCCGCGGCAAGACAGGACTGGTTTGCGCTGGATTCATCCAGACAACAACTGAAATTACTGCAGGATCTGGGCTTCCGGCCAACGGAAGTCGCAGCAGCCATCGCGTTGTTTGATCGAGCCATCGACAGACTCGAAAAACCAAAAAAAAACTGGCAACCCCGCAAGGTTTTTTTATTCAGCGGTCACATGATCGATGCGCCAGATCGTGAAACAGCGCGTTTCCCCAATGAAAAAGCGCCGCTGGTAGCCGATGCCATTCGTAATCAGTTAATAACCCTAGATGCTGGCCCAGATGACCTCGCCATCTGTAGCGGCGCTTGTGGCGGCGATCTTATTTTTGCTGAAGCAGCGTTGCAATTGAAGTTACATTTGGAGGTGCGACTTCCCTTCGAGATCCCTGAGTTTTTGCAGAACTCAGTCAGCTTTGCAGGAAATGACTGGCAGGAACGGTTCTATCAAGTCAAACAACACCCCAATACCGTGCTACTGATCATGTCCGATGAATTGGGACAGTTGCCTGACAATACCAATGCTTACGAACGGAACAATCTTTGGCAATTGTATTCTGCCCTTTCGTGGGGCGCGGAAAAAGTTCATTGCATTTGTTTGTGGGATGGCAGGAGCGGTGATGGGCCAGGAGGTACCCAGCATATGCATGATTCTGTTAAGCAGCGTTCAGGTCAAGTCCATGTGTTAGACATCAAGACACTTTTTAAAACCAATGAAAGAGGCTAAAGCAATGACTTTGCTGAAAAAAATAGAAGCAACAACACCGAAAAAAATATTAACACTGGACGGTGGCGGCATCCGTGGAATGATAACCGTTGAAGTACTCGCAGCAATTGAAACCTTGCTGCGAACAGAGTTGAAGAAAGATGACCAATTTGTTCTGGCCGATTATTTTGATTACATATCCGGCACCAGTACCGGTGCGATTATCGCTGCTTGTTTATCGTTAGGCTGGTCGGTCGACAAAGTTCGTGAATTCTATATTGGCAGCGGCGCCAAGATGTTCGATAAGGCATGGTTCATAAAAAAATACAAACACTTCTATGAGGATGAAGAACTCAAGCAATTATTGCAGCAGGAATTTGGCAAAGACACCACGCTAGGTAGCCCTGCACTTAAGACACTGTTAATGATGGTCATGCGAAACGCAACCACCGATTCTCCCTGGCCAGTCAGCAACAATCCCAATGCCAAGTACAATGACAAGCAACGTGATGACTGTAACCTGAATTTACCTTTATGGCAGCTGGTTCGGGCCAGCACGGCTGCCCCGGTATTCTTCCCACCGGAAAAAATTACCTTAGGTAAGAAAAATAAATATCCATTTGTTTTTGTCGATGGCGGCATTACCATGTACAACAACCCCTCATTTCAAACATTTTTGATGGCTACTTTGGCTCCCTATAAGCTTGGCTGGGAAACAGGCGCAGATAAAATGCTGATGATTTCCCTGGGAACTGGCACCTGTCCAGAAGCCAATGAAGATTTGAGCCCCGGCGATATGAACCTGCTCTATAACGCCCAATCACTCCCTTCGGCGTTAATGAACGCCGCGCTCAATGAACAGGATATATTATGCCGTTCATTTGGGAAATGCTTATATGGCGATGCAATAGATCGTGAAATTGGTGATCTGATCGATCAAACCGCGCACTTCCCCGTTCAGTCCAAGCTGTTTACGTATGCCCGCTACAATGCGGAACTGTCACGTCAGGGACTTGATAGGATGGGACTGCAGGATATTAATCCTAAAGATGTTCAAATGCTTGACTCTGTCGAACATATTAAGGAACTTCAGCAAGTCGGGCAGGCTATTGCAAAAAATATCAGTAGAGAACATTTTAAAGGCTTCTTATAATGCCAATAGGCAAGTATGAAATATTCAATTTATAGGCAACCGGTTGCAGATTGGCTTTTCCCACAAGCGCGGCATTGATTGAAA
>JAJFJH010000392.1 GCA_021774155.1 Nitrosomonas sp. | reverse complement strand
TGCGCTCAATTCAGAACAGGGCAAGTTAAAAACCAGAAAATTAAGTGCTCGGTACAAACCGTATTTTTAAACAATCTTCCAAAGATCAGTAAACATAAGGGTTACAGGCCGAAATTGAATGTACTGGTGCAATATTGGGGCCAGGCATCGGCAATGGAACAATCAAGAACAAAATCATTCATCGCCGCCCATCATCACGTAACGCTTTCCAATCCAAGCCATTTAAATTCAATTATTCCATACACTTATTTGTCTATAAAAGTACGCACTTGCCGGATAAATTCTATTTAATGATTGAATCTAAGGTTTGGATTTACGTTGTTTTCAGTAACGTCGATTTTATTTACACTTATCAGGGCGCCAATGAAATATTTATTTTTTCTACTTTATAATCAGGTATATATAAATATGGCATATTATTTGCTTATATAATCAACATGAATAACAGAAAATTCTAAAAGAGAATATAACCAATATGAAAACCAAAATAATACAATCAGTTGCACTTGCCGGTTTATTGAGCGTCGCATCAACCCAAGCCAGCGCATCAATTTACAATTTCGTAAATCTTATTGACACCGCTAATGGAACTATTACAGGAACACTTGGGAATGGCAATGCATTTGCTGGCAACCCAGGCGAAGCCGGTTTCCAAGCTTTTGATTGGACTGTTGGCGGTTTAACATTAACCGCTACTGGAAGCACTGCAGCCAGCAGCGCATTTGCTTATCTGGATTCTGGCAATGCAGGTCTGGGCGTTTGCAAATCACTCACCGGAAACAACCAATGTAACCCAAGTAACGATGACAACGTAACAGTCAACGAAATTCTTGATTTACATTTTGATAAATTGGCAAAAATTGACTTTAATCAAGTGGTCTTTCGCGATGCGAACCACAATATTATTAACCCAAACATTGAAATCAGTGTTAATGGTGGCAGTTTTTCAGCACTTAACCTCACTAGTGTTCAACAAGGCACAGATTTTGCATTTCGCACACCAGATCAAGCCAACCAATTCTATATCAACGTACTTTCAGCTGAAGCAGTTCCTACACCAGGAACTTTATTATTGTTAGCATTAGGCCTAGTTGGCTTAGGTGTCTCACGTCGCAAGCATAATTAGCCTAAGAAGGAATTCGGGAGAATTCCAGGGACGCATAACTTAATTTCAGAGACAACCAGATAATTTTAGTCACCACCTATGCTGGTTTCTCTGTTTAGATTAATAATCCACTCGCGGGCAGCCTTTTGTGCCTGTTTAAGTTGCTCAGGGTTCAGTGATCGCATAATCTCATCTCGCGCCAATGCAGCTTTGCCTACCCCGGCTGCGGCAGCAAGATTTAACCACATATAGCTCTTTTCCGGGTCAATATCAACACCAAACCCGTTTTTATAAAACAGTCCCAGTTGATACTGAGCCTGTATATGGTTTTTTTCAGCCGCCAATTCAAACCATTTGGCGGCTTCTTCAAAGTCTTGTATGGTGCTTTGGCCTTCTAAATACAATAACCCCAATTGAAATTGCGCGCCTGCGTCCCCATTTTGCGCTTTCTCATAGAACAGTTGTACCGTGAAGTGGCGTTTATCTGTATGTAATTCTGTTAGCTGAGTATCCGTTTTGGCTTCGGCAGTTATTTCTGTTTTGGCTTCGGCAGTTATTTCTGTTTCGGCTGGTAGCATGACATTAATAGCGTTCTTAGGGGTAAAGGAAAATTTAGAATCATTGTGCCGTTTTGTGGCTGCATTATTTATCGTTTCTTCCTTCCCAGCATCAAGTTGCTTTAATCGCACGACTTTTTGATCAGGCATTAAAATGCTCACAAAAACAAAGTACGCAAGTAGCAAGCCACAAAAAGATGCGGCACCTGCTATAAGATAGGCTTTTATGTGTGGCACCCAATAACGTGCTTTACAATCATGGCAACGCAGCGGCCTGATAAGCATCATTGAAGTAGTCCATTCATTCTTACGTATGCGAGATCTGTGAATATTTTCACTGCCACATTTAGTGCATTTATTGTGCATAGTTTAATTCGTCATATAAACAGCGATTCACAAAACCTGTGAGCTTGTTATTTATGTTGACTTGCGTGTGTTTATAATGACTTAATCACGATTGGGTAAAAACATAATACTAAATAAACTTGCAATACTTGAAACATTTTTTATTGACAAGAGCTTGGTTGATAATTCTGACATAGACAGCTTAGAAACGCCACGAACAATGGACTCAAAGCATTGCAGGAGTTCCAGAGACACGTAACTTAATCAAATCAGCGTTTGAAACTCGACACGCTTAGCCACACGAATAAGTGCTTTGCTTTGTCTTGTGTTGCAAGCAAAATGCCGCGTCTATTTAAGTTATCACTGTATTACGTTGAGGTGCCCTTACCCAAACCTACGTTCTTGACCATAATGAACGCACATGATCCCGATTTAAGGCCAGCCACTGTAAAGCAATAATCGCGCTCGCCGAATTTATTCGGCCTGATTTTAATAACGCCATGGCCGCAGTAAAGGTGATGACATGCACTTTGATATCTTCTCCTTCTTCTTTTGCACCATGCACACCCCCCGCATGGGTCGCATCAACTCGGCCACAAAATAAAGCAACACGCTCCGTGGTTCCTCCTGGACTGACCAGAAAATCGTTAAGTGGTATAAGATCAGTAATTACACAACCCGCCTCTTCCACGCTTTCACGCCTGACCACTTCTTCTGCTGTTTCGGCGACTTCAATCATACCAGCAACAATTTCCAGCAACCATGCGCCACCCGGTGCAGTCATGGCTCCTATGCGAAACTGCTCAATCAGAATCACCTCATCCCTAATTGGATCATAAGGCAAGATAGCGGCAGCATGGCCCCGTTCGAATAGTTCGCGTTCCAGCGGGCGGCTCCATTCGCCATTAAATAATCGATGACACAAGCGATAACGCTCCAATCGAAAAAAACCTTCGAAGCAAATCGTTTTCTCAAGAATCTCAATGTCGGTATTTGTCATACTTGGTATCCTAGGGGTCATTCTGGGCATGAGTTTAATGAGTGAAATAGCCACATTGCTAACATCTCTGATTATTTTTCTTCTTGGTGTATTCATCGGCCGCATCAGCGGGCGCTTCTGGCTATGGTCAGGGCTGCAAATACTGGTTATTGCTTTTATAACCACTCTGAATAAAAATCACTTTATAAAATAAATCGGCGCACCCAGTAAGATCAGAAAGAGTTCAAAAATAGCCATCCATATCAGGATGTAAGAGATTCGTCGTCCGCTGGGTTTCATGGGCTGCCAGATGGTTTTCATGTACCAGCGCCATAATCTGATGTGCGACCATTTTTTCCACAATTGACAATATTGCTGTAAATACGTTGCCCATACAGTAATGCTTTTATCCACCATATGTAATTGTTGTTTGCGGTCAGCTTCAGGTGTGCCGTCATAGTTATCTGTTATTGTTAATCTAGACTGATATGAAGCATTGTTCGGTGTTGACTCAAAAACAAAGGTCGTGCGAGTTTTTAAGCCACCTTGATAGTCAACCTGAATCCCACCGGGGATTTGTCTAACGGTTAATCGCAAATCAAAATCAAAAGGTTTTTCCTGGCTAATATTTTGCCCTGAGAAACGATAGCAATTTGAACCCAAAGCTGTCCATTGTTTGAAAATCAGCATGGGGTTGATACGAAATAATCGTTCGGTGTCTTGGCAAAATACTTCGAGTTCTTGCAGCGTCAGCGGCGTATTGATGGTGGCCCATGCGGCGTCTTTTTCTGACTCGTTAGCCGGCATATTTATAACGGATAAGGTGCGATGATCAGTGGTATTTTCAAGCTGCGCATCATGTTTTCCGTCAATAGTCGAGAACGTAGCCCAGCGATACCTTTGGGGCGAGGTGAACCAATGATGATCGAATCAAATGCTTGCGTTGTACTATATTGCACCAGCACTTTGTCGGGTTCGCCCAAGATAATTTCTTTGACGTAATTTAGTTGATGTAAATTTGCCGTTCTACGGATTCGTTCACAATGCTCGTCAACTTCTTTACCCAACTCAGTTTCTAGATATCGACAAAAATCATCGCGTGTGTGGCCGTTATTAAGCCAGTCATCCCCTGTCATACCTTGCCATAATTCAGGCACAA
>JAJFJH010000391.1 GCA_021774155.1 Nitrosomonas sp. | reverse complement strand
ATATTCTCAATCGTTGTTATCTTGATAATACGTGATATTTTGTTAGGATCACCTGGTTTGCCAATGCTTGTATCTTTACTAATGGGGTCATTGCTAGGATTTGCAAATAGATAGGCTGAGCATAGTGCCAAGGCAATAAGTGCAACTTGTTTAATTAAAAGCCTTTTCATAGGATTTGCCCGGTTAGTATTGTCAAATAGTTGAATTACCTCATTCCCCGTTGAATTAGAAAGCACTAATGCTAAATTGTTCCAGCTTATTTGTCTAATGTTAGCGATTGGTACTTTTCATGGAGGATTGACCGATTAATTTTTATACCCAAACAGACGGTTTGCCATAAATGACATCTAGAAAAGATCAATATAATACGAACAAGCTGCATAAACGATTACGTCGCCAGGTTGGGGCAGCGATTGCTGATTTCAACATGATAGAAGCGGGTGATCGCGTGATGGTTTGTTTGTCTGGCGGAAAAGATAGCTATGCGATGCTTGATGTTCTGCTGAATCTACAGGTACATGCGCCACTTAATTTTGAATTGATTGCGGTCAATTTGGATCAAAAACAGCCCGGCTTTCCTGAACAGGTATTGCCGGAGTATTTGACCAAGATTGGTTTGCCTTTTCGTATTGTCGAGCAGGACACTTACAGCGTGGTTAAACGGGTGATTGAGGAGGGTAAAACAACTTGTAGTCTTTGTTCTCGATTACGTCGGGGTGTGCTTTATCGTGTGGCAAGTGAATTGGGTGCCACTAAGATCGCTTTAGGCCATCACCGTGATGATATTCTTGAAACGCTATTCCTCAATTTGTTTTATGCCGGGAAGCTTAAAGCCATGCCACCAAAATTAGTTAGCGATGATGGTCGGCATATCGTGATACGCCCACTGGCTTACTGTAAAGAAAAAGATTTGGCGGCTTACGCTGAAGTGGCTAATTTCCCGATTATTCCATGCAATTTATGTGGTTCTCAGAAGAATCTGCAGCGGCAAGTGGTTAAAGAAATGATGCAAAAATGGGATAAGAGTTTTCCAGGCCGACTTGAGACCATGTTTAGATCGATACAAAATGTGCAGCTATCACATTTGGCTGATCCGGCTCGCTATGATTTTAGTGGTCTAAAGGTGAGTGGTAAGCCTGTCGTGGATGGCGATAAAGCATTTGATGAAGAGGTTTTTGGGCCGACGATAGAAGAAATGGCTCTACCTCTGCCAGTTATTGAAACTAAGGACGAAGAGAGGCGTGGTATGCGTGAAGGTTAAGGGAGCCCCGGCTAATTTTGAGTCAAATGGACGATTTTAGCCGTCAGACATTGATTCATAAATTTTCCGGTGTTTCCTTAAGATTTGTTGCGATAATTCGGCGGGATAAACTTAAATGTGACGGCAACTAGTAATGCGAATAATATATAAATGGTGGTGAGTACACTTTCAGGAAAACTATAAAAAATAATTTGATGTAGCCAATGCTGGATAAAGCTACCGTCGGTTTCCACTTGACGTAGTTTGTTTTCCAGAGCGGTCAATGGGCAAACAATACCTGCTAAAGACTCGCCCACAACCAATAAAATGGCTGCGAGGTGTGCAAACCGAAAACCATTATTTCTAACGAACTTTAGTTTTAACCATGCGCCAATCCAGATGAGTGGCAAGCTACCCACGACGAATAAAACATATAGAAAATGAACAATGAGCACGACGTCTGCGGGTTGCATGGTGGGGTTCTGTTACAAAAGTCATATCATACACGTCTATAATTTTCATAACATGTTAAGGTGTTTGTCAATTGTTGAATGAGTTGATATTTATCAAGAACTCGGTACGACATTTAATTCATAATCCGGGCGGTGTGGGTGTGCTTGTGGTTTACGCGGTGACCTGTTAAGTTTATGCTTTCGGATGTATTGAATAATAATTGCAGTCATTACGACAAAGGGTAGGCGATGGCAGATTTTACCGAAGAGCAATTAGCGCAACTAAAAAACGCACAGCAAAAGCGTTATTTAGAACTACAGGAAGAAGTTCGTCGTGAGCTGGGCCACAGTAGCGATCCACAATATGTCATTGGTAGTGCATCTGACATACCTGATGATGTTGACACTGCACTTGTTGATCGACAAATCATCGAGATGCGTGAGCTTGAAATGTCGATGAAATATCTGCAGGAACTTGAGTTCGGTGATTGTATTGATTGCGATAATGAAATTGGATTTGATCGTTTACTGGCTTATCCTTCGGCGCAGCGTTGCATATTGTGTCAGGAGAAATATGAAAAGGCCTACCCGCATGAAACACCCTCGTTGTAACAGTGAGCGATGTGTGGCGTGTGGTGTGCTTTTACTGCGTGGTTGCTCTGAGTAAAATAACCACAGCACCGCCACCACCATCTTCTGGTCGCGCTTGGCAAAATGCTAGCACATCATTTCGTTGTGCTAACCAGTTTCCGATTCTGGTTTTTAATACCGGCGCTTGGTTTTTTGAGCTTAATCCTTTGCCGTGTATGATGCAGACGCTACGCAAGCCCTCATCCTGGCAAGTATCCAGAAATGATATCAGTTCCAGACGCGCTTCGTCTCGGTTAAATCCGTGCAAGTCCAAGTGAGCTTGAATTCCCCAATAACCACGACGCAGTCGTCGCAATGTTTGGCGTGATACGCCGGGAGAGAGGAAGGACCATTCCTCGCCATCCGCTAATTCAAGTGAAATATGATCAGAAAGCGAATCGTCAAGGATTGATGGCTCCTCTTGCACAATATATTGAGAAGCTGGTGATGTCGTTTTTCGTTCGTGAATAACCTTGTCGGGTTTGTTTAATGGCTGAACGCCTTGCATCGCATCGTGAAATAAAGAAATTTCATCGTCATGCTCAGCGGTGTCAGCCGGTACTTTTTTGTTGCTTTTCATTGCGCGAATTCAATGGTAGATTCAATTGATGCCTATAAATTATCAAGATATTGTTCAGCATCCAGAGCAGCCATACAGCCGGTACCTGCGCTAGTAACTGCTTGGCGATATATGTGATCTTGCACATCACCTGCCGCAAAAACACCGGGAATACTGGTGGCAGTTGCATTGCCGTTATTTCCATTTTGGGTAACGATATAGCCATTATTCATGTCTAATTGTCCATTAAATAGACTGGTATTGGGTTTATGACCGATAGCGATAAAAACGCCGTGCAAATCTAGCGTTTTGGTGCTGTTGTCTTGTGTGCTTTTGATACGCATCCCCGTTACACCTGAGTTGTCACCCAACACTTCATCAAGCACATGATTGAGTTCCAGCGTAATGTTACTATTTTTGACCCTGTCCATTAGCTTATCAATGAGTATTTTTTCTGAACGAAACGTATCACGTCGATGGACTATGGTTACTTTCTTGGCGATGTTTGAGAGATAAAGTGCTTCCTCCACGGCAGTATTTCCGCCACCAATGACAGCAACATCCTGGCCTTTGTAAAAAAAACCATCGCATGTCGCGCAACCAGACACGCCTCGCCCCATAAACGCTTCCTCAGAGGGTAGGCCTAAATATTGTGCCGATGCACCGGTAGCGAGTATTAATGCATCGCAAGTATAGCTTCCCTGGTCACCCGTCAAAGTAAATGGTTTTTTGGTCAATTCAGCGGTGTGAATATGATCAAAGATAATCTTGGTATTAAAGCGCTCTGCGTGTTTCTGGAAGCGCTCCATCAATTCCGGGCCTTGAACACCCATGGCATCTGCAGGCCAATTATCAACATCTGTTGTTGTCATCAGTTGGCCGCCTTGTTCCAATCCTGTGATAACAACCGGATTCAAATTCGCACGGGCGGCATAGACAGCAGCGGTATAGCCAGCGGGGCCGGAACCAAGGATAAGTAGTGGGCAATGTTTAGATGTC
>JAJFJH010000040.1 GCA_021774155.1 Nitrosomonas sp. | reverse complement strand
GTTAGGGCCGCAAAAATCAATTAGCATGTTTACTAATTCAAGAGCAGTGCCTTTGTAGTAAGGCAACATATGATTGATAGAGCTATGAACCATGAGTATTTCAAAGCTTGGATCTAAGCGCTGCTCAAGATGTTTACGTAGTGAAACGGTATCAAATGTGCCGTGTATAAGTTGATTGAGTGGGGATAGCTTTCTACGCGAGGCATAGTAAAACGTTCTTAATGCTAAGAACCAGTGTTTAGGCAAATGTCTTAATGCTAGATCTGATAAGGTATGCAGCATACTCATAGTAAAAAATAGTTCTGTCTGATTTTAAGAATTCTTTTCTATAAAGTTGGTAATTGAGGTGACTGAGTTGAGCTTCATCAAGTCTTCGACCTCCAAGGTAATGTCGAAGGTTTGTTCAAGTGCCATCATAAGATTGACCTGAGCGAAGGAGTCCCAAATATCCATATTTTCTGCGGCACTATCTTTATTGATAGTAGAAAGTGGAACATTTAGGGTCTCTGCAATGGTTTGCATTACTTGGTCTTGTGTATTCATGGTTATTAGGTCTCTTTTAATCTATTGAGAAGTGTAGATATGTTATTTCTCAGTTTTATGGGTAATTTTAATCGGAGGAAATAAATCTTTGTCGAGCTGGAATTCTGATAAATCTCTTTTGTAGCGACCATTTTTTTCCAATAGGAAATCGTGACTATCATAAAAATTTGAAACTAGCTTATTTTTATGGGTTTGTAGGTAGTCGGCAGCAACGCTAGATACTTTATTTGAAGCTAAGTAATTTAGCATAAAAATAAGAAAGGCAGTTTCAGCTTGGCGCCCAATAACACGACAAGACATCAAGAAACTATCAATCTCTGTTTCCGAAGTATTTAGGTGACGAAATAAAGCAAGGCCAACAATACCACTATACCCAAATGTGTCAGAAAGAGAAAAAGAAGCGACTGTCCATTGTTTCGATTCTATGAAATGACGTATTTGTTGTTCGCTATATCGGCGAGTAGTTAAATTAAACTGGTTTGTTTTTTGAGTTAATTGAGCTAATCGACTGATGTTATCTGTGGAATCTATACTAATATTCATTTCCATTTTAAGTGATGCTAAATATTGGCGAATATCATTTCCACCTGCTTCAAATTCCTTCTGTAAGTTTTTGCGTTGATTTTCCTGCACATATAGCTGAGTCTTTTGTTGATCTTCTTGAGTCAAGGAAAGTATTTCTAATCGAGCAATCTGCTCTAAACAAGCGGGTATTTCAACAGGCTTGGCAGGTGTTTGAATGACTTGTACTTGAGGCAGTTGGTTTAGAACGATGTTACATTCATGATCACTGTCGTCAACAAACACAAAAGACTCTAGGCCTAAATTTAGCTCTTCAGCTAGTGAAGTAAGGTTTTCTGGTTTTGGTAACCAGTTTACTCGTTGTGCCGAAAAGTGATGTTTACGTAAGACTTGATGTGGGTGATTGTCTAAAACATCTTGAACATCTTCCGGGTTGTTTTTGCTGCAAATCGCAAGAATGAAACCTCTTTTTTGGAAATCTAATAGGCGGTGTTGAAAGTCTACAAAAGTGTTTCCTGGGTATTCAGGCCCCAAAGAAATACCATTGATACCATCCTCTCCTACAATTCCACCCCACAAGGTATTGTCTGCGTCAAGGACGATTACTTTAGCTTTGGGATATTTAAGAACTGCGGCTAGGTTTAAAGTACGTCGCGCTAGTTCATTTGCCGCTTGTGGCGTGAATGGAAATCGTGAAGTATACCAATAGCGTAGATCAAAAAATTGGTTTCTGCCAAGTGTAGCAAGCATTTGATCTAAATCTACAAACATACTTGATTCAATCGTATTGCGTAATTTAGTTGCAATGGCTTCCTTTAAAGAAGCCCACCACACTTCTTCAGAACGATCGGCCTGGGCATCAAAAAGTCCAAGTGCTGCCGGTAGAATACGTGGAAGTATGGTTAGAACAAAATGCCCCGAAATATTCGTGCGAAATTTGGAAAGAATATTAGCCAAATGCGTAATTATTTCATCATGTATTTGCTTTAGCTGGTCATCGTTATATTCAGAAATAGGGTTTGCGAGACTGGGGTGTAGATCTTCGCGTGTTAGTAGAAATAACGTTAAATCAGGTTTGTGGGCGAACAGGCCAGAGTTTTCTTGTGACTCCATGATGTTCATACCATATGGAGCATGATAAGTATGCAACTCCAGACCTTGAATTGCCGCATGAAAATCAAACCATGGATCTAGAAGATCACTGGTGTATGTATGAATAACGCCTAAACGAAATACGCGCTCAATAGATTCTAATGTATTTATGTGTCGAGTTAGCTTCTTGGCGTCTGGAAGTGAGATACCTTTGTGCCAATTAGTCGTCTGGTCACTAAATTCTCTTCGTGTCCGCAGTGCCAGGAATTTGTCTATGTAATTTTCTTTTTGTTTCATGCTAAGCTTTTTTAGTCTCAAACTATGTCGTATATTTGCATTGTATTCATGGATCTAACATTCCTAATGTTGGCGCTTGTTACTTTTGTTGCAAATTGCTGCGTTTAAGCTGACTTCAGTTTTTAAAAGGTTGCAAGTCATGAATTCAATATAGTGACACTTTTTGTATTTGTATCGAGCTTGAAGAATTAGCCAAAAGATACCTTATATCTTGTGTGTTATTAAAGATCAAAAAAAATGTGCAGTGTTTTCTTGATGTTATTTATATAATGTTTTTCAAGCTTGCCCTGTTTTTGTTTGATGCGTGATAAATCAACCACTCAACCCCAACGCATCAATCCCAGCCTGTGCAATCTGTGCATCCTGATGTGACCGAACCCCACTCACACCCACTGCACCCACAAATTGCCCGTCCACGTTAATTGGTAAACCACCTTCAACAGGTAATGCGCCGGGTAAGCCTAAATATTGCAGCTTGCCTTCAGTGATATTATTTTCCAACACTTTGGTTGGGCGGCGGAAGGCGATGGCGGCGCGAGCTTTTTCTATGGCGACATTGACGCTGCCATACTGTACGTTGTCCATTCGCTGTAGGTGAAGTAGGTGGCCACCGTCATCGACGATGGCGATGACGACAGGCCAGTTATTGCGTTTGGCTTCTGCATCTGCATTGGCAGCAATTTCTTTTGCGTCCTCTTGGGTGAGGATTATTTTAGTGTTGGTCATGTTGGGCCTTTAAGTTCGATATTGGATGGTTTTTCAGGACTGCGGCTGAGAAATGTTGCTGCGGGGTGGCACACTGTGGGTTAGCCAGACATTACCGCCAATGGTTGAGCCGCTGCCAATGGTAATGCGACCCAGTATGGTCGCACCAGCATAGATCACCACATCGTCTTCAACGATGGGATGGCGTACGTTGCCTTTGACTAACGCGCCATTTTCATCGACTGGGAAACGTTTAGCTCCTAGAGTTACCGCTTGATAAAGGCGTACGTTTTTGCCGATGATGGCGGTTTCTCCAATCACCACGCCTGTGCCATGATCGATGAAGAAACTACCTGAAATTTGTGCGCCGGGGTGGATTTCAATGCCGGTGACAGAATGGGCGATTTCAGAGATCATGCGCGCAATCAGCGGTACGCCAAGATTATGTAATTCATGTGCCAATCGGTAATGGGTGATGGCCATGATGCCTGGATAACAAACCAATACCTCGTCTACATTACGGGCAGCAGGGTCGCCTTCATAAGCCGCAATGATGTCGCTTTCAAGCAAGGTGCGTACTTTGGGTAAACGTTTGGCGAATGCGCGGGTAATATCGACCGATTGTTGGCGGTCCTCGTCACTCAGCACTTCCATGCCTGAGTTATAGTGTAATTCATGCTGGATCTGCACCATCAGTTCACGCAAGGTGACATTCAACATGTGACCAACGTAATGATCAATACCTTCATCGGCCAGCTCTGACGAACCGAGGCGATTGGGAAATAACGAAGCACTTAAGCCTTCCGCCACACCCACCAGTATTTTTCGGGAGGGAAGTTTGGGCGGGCGGTTGTGGCGTTGGCGGCTTTCCAGCGAGGCGTTACGCAAGCTACGTAACTCATCGACAATGCTGTTCACATCTAGGTTTGTGCTCCTCGTTAAGAGGTCGCGGGTGCGTTTGGTGTTGACCACTAGATTTTAAACCCTTTTTCATCAAACATACCTTCAAATAAGATGGTGCTCAAGTAACGTTCACCAGAGTCCGGCAAAATCACCACAATGGTTTTTCCAGCATTTTCTGGGCGCTTGGCATGACGTACTGCTGCAGCAACCGCTGCGCCGCAGGAGATACCAGAAAGAATACCTTCTTCACTGGCTAGGCGGCGCGCATAAAGTACGGAGTCTTCATTGCTCACTTGTTCAATCTCATCGACTCAAGACATGTCCCGATTGTCCGGCACAAACCCAGCACCAATACCCTGAATCTTATGTGGTGCGGGTGAGAGTGTTTCACCAGCGCGGTGCTGAGTTAAAATTGGGCTGGCGGTTGGCTCAACAGCGATTGAGGTGATGGCTTTGCCTTTTGTATTTTTAATGTAGCGTGAAACGCCTGTAATGGTGCCACCCGTGCCGACACCCGAAACCAGAATGTCTATTTCACCATTGGTGTCGTCCCAGATTTCCGGGCCGGTTGTTTTCTCGTGAATAGCTGGATTGGCGGGGTTGGAAAATTGTTGCAGTAAAATATAGCGATTAGGATCTGATTCGACGATTTCTTTCGCCTTGGCGATTGCGCCGCCCATACCCTTCGGTCCTTCTGTTAATTCTAGCTTTGCACCCATTGCAACTAACAGTTTTCGTCGCTCTACACTCATAGTTTCTGGCATGGTTAGTGTCAATGGAATGCCGCGCGCTGCTGCGACAAAAGCCAATGCAATGCCTGTGTTACCACTGGTTGGCTCGACAATTTCTTTTCCTGGGCCGAGCAAACCTTTACTCGCTGCATCATCAATCATCGCAACGCCAATACGACATTTAACAGAATAGGCGGGATTACGCCCTTCGATTTTGGCCAGCACCAAAGCCGATGCGCCATCGGTGATGCGATTGAGGCGGATCATTGGTGTATGACCGATAGATTGTGAGTTATCTTCAAACCAATTTGCCATGATTGTTCCTTGTTGTTAATTTTTAATTGAATCACCGGAATTCACTATAGCGCATTCATTCCTTTGTCGAAAGTGTATGCTTATAAATTTCAAACATTTGAATTTTTGAGTATGACTTTTTTATTTGGGTGCCTAGAAAACTGGCGACGTAATCGTATTCTCAAGCACGAAACCATATCCGATGCTATTTGGTTAAAGGTATTAAAACAACTGAAGTTTCTTCAAGGCTTAACACCGGAGGAAACCATTCATTTACGCCAGTTTGTCATCCTGTTTCTTCATGATAAAACGATATTCGGCGCACATGACCTGAAGATCACCGAAGAAATGAGCGTCACAATTGCGGTGCAAGCTTGTATCCTAATTCTGAAGTTTGATGTGGCGTACTATGATAGCTGGGAAGAGATCATTGTTTATCCAGGGAAGTTCATCCTGGATTATGATTATGCAGATGAGTTTGGTGTTGTTCATCATGCTCATAAAATCGCCTCGGGCGAAGCTTGGCTTGCAGGGCCAGTGATTCTCTCATGGCAAGATGCAACGGGGATTGACACGAAATCCGGTGATAATGTCGTCATTCACGAATTTGCGCACAAACTCGATATGCGTCATCAAGGTGCGAATGGATTCCCCATCTTACACGCCAATATGAGCCCCCAAATTTGGCACGACATTTTCAGCAAAGCGTATGCTGGTTTTTGTGCGCGGGTTAACAGAGGACAAAAAACCACGATAGATTCCTATGCATCAAAAAGCCCGGCAGAGTTTTTTGCCGTATTCAGTGAAGTATTTTTTGAAACGCCTTTAGTCGTTAAGCATGATTTTCCAAAGATTTATGAACAGCTTGTACTGTTTTATCGGCAAGATCCGGCGGAGCGCTTGGGGAAGGTATCTGCATGGGAATTGGAGCTAAAATAATCGAATTGACATCACTTCATTGTTGCGCAATCAATTACTCCGACCCCATTGAAGTCTGCATCAATGTCGATTGGATTGCGAGCCATTCTGGAGATTACCGAATATATTGAAATCATTTATAACCGACAGCGTAAGCAAAAAAGGCTGGGGTGTCTGTCACCAGCAGCATTTACGCCAAAATGTTATGGAAACCTAATCGCAGCTTAATATGCTGGACTCCATGCTTGACAGCACACATCAGAATAGCGCGAAATCGTAAATTAAGGCTTGATACCTGTAACGATACTGTAATATCCAAAAGATGGATGCACTTGAATGTCAACAAATCCCGAATTTTTTAACATTTCTGTTAATTCCTGACCTGAATATTGTTTTCCTTCTGTCCAACCCATTCTGATCATACTGAAGGCGGCCGCTGCAAAAGCACCTGTTTTTTCATCATTATAAAGCACTTCATTGATGATGATACGTCCCCCTGGTTCTAGGCTGAAGAAGCTTTTGTCAGTCAAAAAACTACACTTCTCAGGCGACCAATCGTGAAACGTGTGTGAGAAGAAATGAAGATCGGCAGATGGCCAGTGGTCATTCCAGATATTGGCCCCATGTGTTTTAACTCGATCTTGAACCCCATATTGCACAATATATTCTTGAGCTATTTCACATGCCTGGGGGAAGTCAACAATTATCGCTTGTAGGTTTGGTGTCTTTAATGTGGCTCCGATCGAATGTGCTCCCGAGCTTCCTCCAATATCGAGCATCAACCGATATTGCGATAAATCCAGGAGTTTTGGCCATACGAGTGAAGAAGGCTGACTGATACTATGCATACCATGAGTGAATTGATGTAGTAATTCGATTTGTTCTTCAGGAGAATTAAATAGATCTTTCCCGCCACGAACTTGCGCGGTATTAGTAGTGATTGCTTTTTCAAGGCTTTGGAAGGAACAAACTTGATAATTTTCAATCATCAGATCCCAAAAATAGCCAAAATAATTAGGGCTTGTTTCAAGCAGATAATCTTCAGAAATTGGTGTAAGCGCGTAACGCTCATCTTGCAACGTTAGAAATCCCAAGGAGGTGGCAACGGTTAAAATTGCTTCGGCGGGACGTTCTTCGATTTTTAATGCATCACAAATATCTGATATTGTGTGGGGTCCGTCGGCAAGTAACGGAAAAACCTTTAATTTGTGTGCCAGCAAAAGCGCCGGGTAGCCATAAACCGCAAATACCACATCCCACATCGGACGGTCGTCTACCCGTGGTTCTTGCATATTCAAAAGAAAGTCTTGAGACATCTGATCCCCTTTACGATAACTAATTGGTGTCGCGAAATTGTTGTAAATATTAAGTAAAACATGTGGTTAGTTGATGTTAGATGTTGGGTTTCTGTCATCTGATTTAAAGTGGTTTTTGATTAGGAGGTGTTCCCACGGCGACATCTGCTTCAATTAATCGTTTGATATTTTGCACAGTGCTGCGGGCGCCATCCTTCACCGCAATACGGACTACTCCCTCAAATGGCCGCATTATAGCCAGGAGTTCAAGTAATTCGAAAGAGAAAGTCAGTTTGACTGATTTTCCAAGTGCGATTTCATCTAGCTCGTATGTACAGCGGAAAGGATTATCAATCCCGGTAAAAGTTAGACGTGTATCAGAATTATAAGTGGAAATTTTAAATTTGGATTCTGAGTGGCGTCCTTGATCGACACGAACTTGTCGTCCTATAGTGCCCTGTTTGACAGGTCCGAGCGTGATCTGTTCAAGTTCCTTAACCTCCGGTGACCATTTAGGATAATTCTGGAACAGTTCTTCTCCAACATACTTAAATAATTCTCTGGATGAACACTCAATGATGGTGCTTGCGCTACCTATTACAGGCTCGGTAGAGCCTAAATTGAGCATAGAGCCTAAATTGAACATATTGCATCGTCCTTTTTTATTTGATGACGCCCAATTCAGTTTTTTCTTCAGTTTCTCGGGTGGACAGTCAGACAAAAATCTTAACACATTAATATATCAGCCGAAAATAAAATTCAAGCAATTGATTTTATTGTATTACTATAGTTGTGCTGTGATATAAAACGTTGTGTTGTTAGATCAACTCTTCAGAGTTTGTGGGAAAGTACGAGGTTGCTTGGTTGTTGCAATTCGTTGGTCAACGTAATTTTCTCAACAGACATAGAAGATTTATTTCTTTACGTATTATACGACCGGTAATATACCTCTTAAGTGTGTGCCGTACTTCTGCTGCTCAAGTTATTGAGGAGATGCATTATGATTAATGAAAAAAATGATCTAAAGATAAAAATCAACTTCAGGTGACCAGTTATAGTCATTTGCTTTGTCAGTGGTAAACTGGTGATTAGAAAATTCAATAAAGTCATTGTGGAAATGAAGTTCATTTACCTGAGCGTTCCAGGAGTTGAGCGGCTTTTCTTCGCGAAGTTTATTTACCATCTCCTCAACATCGAGCTCTTCTCCTTCAAGAGAACAGTGAACCAAGTGATGGTTTTTTGAATCATTGGTGGCTCCGCCCTTTATTTTTCTATTATGTGCGCCACGAATAAAAGTTTGCCTAAACATGACGCCTTGGACATTTCCAATTACATAGAAGCTAATTTTTTTCAACTTTCTGCCTTTGTATGTTTTTATCGATAGCACCGGTTTCTTGATCAAGTCAGACAAGATAAGTCGTTTCAATCTGTGTCGGTTTAATTAAAAATGCTGTGCAAATCTTATAAGTTGTTTTTTCTGCTGCTTTCTTGTGGTAACCGTAGATTATCGTGCTAATTAAAGAAGCGCGACTTCTCTTTTAATTTGGGTTATATCACCCTGTAAGACAGTAAATTTACTATTGAAGTACGTCAATCTTTAACATTGCATCAGTTGCCGAAATTTAAATGCCGGATTGTTTTACATTTGGCGTGTTCGTAACCTGCAAAACAGTGATAGCGTAAGAGCTTAAAATTCTTTGCAGAAAATAAATAGGCTGTCTTTGTTTGTCTTCAGAGCGCCTGTCTTGAAAGAAATTAAGCAGCAAAAACAATAATTCTAAAAATGAAACTGATAAACTTGTACGCTGTTTTCTGAGCATATGGAAAAAATTCAATGCTGATTGATATCACAGGAGAGTCGATATGACTTCAACTTATCAAAAACAAGCAGTAATTCACCGTATGGTAATGGAAGATCATCTCTGTCCCTATGGCCTCAAGTCGAAGGATCTACTTGAACGAAAAGGTTTTAATGTTAAAGACCATCACCTCAAGACGCGCGAAGAAACAGATGCTTTCCAAAGAAAGCACGGTGTCGAAACGACGCATCAAATCTGGATCAATGACAAGCGTATTGGCGGGTACGATGCACTGCGTGAGTATTTTGGTGAAAAAATAAAAGACGACGAAACTAGCTACAAACCAGTCATAGCCATATTTGCGATATCTTTTTTGATAGCGTTGGCTATCAGTTGGAAAACTTACGAGACCGTGCTGACCGTCCGTGCCATTGAATGGTTTATATCGATTGTTATGTGCTTTCTTGCAGTGCAAAAGTTGCAGGATATTGAGAGCTTCTCGACCATGTTCCTCAATTACGATCTACTGGCCAGAAAGTGGGTGCGTTACGGCTATTTGTATCCGTTTGGCGAAGCACTGGCGGGTATCCTGATGATATCGGGTGCGCTCGTTTGGTTATCTTCACCCATTGCACTATTTATAGGCACAGTGGGCGCGATTTCGGTGCTTAAGGCTGTGTACGTCGACAAGCGCGAATTGAAATGCGCCTGCGTCGGCGGAAACAGCAAAGTACCGCTTGGTTTCGTATCCTTAACCGAAAATTTGATGATGATTGCAATGGGAATCTGGATGTGGCTAAAATAAACGCGCACCCATGGCGATGCGGTTCAATTTATTACACGTGAGTTATCAGATCCCAAGGGAATGATGGCAAATATGTCGCCTAGTAAAGGAGCAGAGCTTGATGAGCCTGAGTCAGACATGTCACCAGAAATGCTTGCAGATCTCATCGAGAAAACAATCATTCGTATGTGTGCTAATTGGGCTGGTGAACTCATGCGGGCACTTAGTGAAAAGACGCCTCGTCAGACGATTAAAACGCCGGCTGGATTAGAACGTGTGAAGGGGTTGTTGCGTAGTTATGAAGCTAGCGAGAAGCAGCAATCAGCGGAACAAGGAAGTCGCGAAGTTTCGTATGAATTTCTATGGTGTGAGCCTAAATTTAAAGAGTAATTGTAACGAAACAGAGTCATTTGAATGAAACAGGATTTTGTTTTCGTAATAGTTGCGTTTGCAGGCGACGATGGTAATATTCGGCTTCATTGCGTATTCCCCAACGTATTCAATACGTATTTACGGTAAAATCACGGCTTGAGAAAAGTGCGTTTGTAACCGTGAGAGAACCCAATTTGACTTCATCGAATTCTGAAAGTCCCGATTCAGCCCAATTATCCTATCGTGATGCCGGTGTCGACATTGATGCCGGGGATCGTCTGATTCAAAATATCAAGCCACATGCTAAACGGACGATGCGCCCAGAGGTGCTGACGGGGATTGGTGGTTTTGGTGCATTATTTGAAATTTCCAAGAAATACCAAAATCCAGTGTTGGTTTCGGGTACCGATGGTGTGGGGACTAAACTTAAACTGGCGTTTCAGCTAAACAAGCATGACAGTATCGGTATTGATTTGGTAGCGATGAGCGTTAACGATATTTTGGTGCTGGGGGCTGAGCCTTTATTCTTCTTGGACTATTTCGCCTGTGGTCAATTAAATGTCGATACGGCGACGGCGGTTGTTAGTGGTATTGCTGCTGGGTGTGAACAAGCGGGTTGTGCCTTGATTGGCGGCGAAACAGCTGAAATGCCGGGTATGTATCCATCTGGTGAGTATGATCTTGCTGGTTTTGCGGTGGGTGCTGTGGAGAAGGATCAAATTATTGATGGTTCCTCGATACAAGCAGGTGATGTGGTTATTGGTCTAGCGTCCAGTGGTGCGCACTCTAATGGTTATTCGTTGATACGCAAGATTATTGACAGTAAACAGATTGATCTCGCGTCGGATTTTCATGGCAAACCTCTTGGTGAGGTCATTTTGGCGCCCACGCGTATTTATGTAAAATCACTGCTTGCGTTGATGAAGCAATTGCCGGTTAAAGGGTTGGCGCATATTACAGGCGGTGGTTTGGTTGAGAATTTGCCGCGTATATTGCCGGATTCAGTGATGGCTGTTTTGCAAAAGGAGGCATGGGGCGCACCACCTTTATTTAACTGGTTGCAACAACAGGGCAATGTGTCGGACGACGAAATGTACCGTGTGTTTAATTGCGGTATTGGCATGACGCTCATTGTGGCACCGGAGCACGCGAGTGAAG
Source organism: Nitrosomonas sp. (assembly GCA_021774155.1). Lineage (GTDB taxonomy): Bacteria > Pseudomonadota > Gammaproteobacteria > Burkholderiales > Nitrosomonadaceae > Nitrosomonas. The sequence goes on along the minus strand of JAJFJH010000040.1, from coordinate 4,530 downwards.
CCATGAAGCTGCTCAATGATTTGGGTGAAACAGCTTATCAAATGGGAGAAATCAAATCTCGCAGTGCCGATGAAGCGCCAACAGTTATTGTGTAATTCGCACTAATTAATGAAATCCCTTGTTATTTTAATATCAGGTCGCGGCAGCAATATGAAGGCGTTGTTGGACGCTAAACTGCCGGTAGAAAATATCACTGTTATCAGTAACAGCCCAAAAGTCGCTGGACTGGCGGTTGCTGAGGCACGGGGTATTCAAACGATAGTAGTCAATCACCGGGATTATTCTGATCGTGTTTCATTTGACACAGCATTGGCTGAGAAGATTGATGGCTATCAGCCTAATTTGATAGCGTTGGCGGGTTTTATGCGTATCCTTAGTGATGGGTTTGTGAATCGTTATCAGGGTCGGTTGATTAATATTCATCCGTCGTTGTTGCCGTCTTTCCCAGGGTTAAAGACTCATGCCAGTGCATTGCACGAAGGGGTAAAAATACATGGTTGTACCGTGCATTTTGTGACGCCAAAGGTTGATTACGGCCCCATCGTTATACAGGCAGCCGTGCCCATATTGCCAAACGATACTGAGCAAACACTCGCCGCGCGCGTATTACAACAAGAACATCATGTTTATCCGCAAGCCGTGCGCTGGTTCCTCGAAGGACAGCTAAAAAATATAGGTAATCGCGTGGAAATAAGTGAAGCGACCACGCGCAATACCGTTTTATACTCGCCAGGATTACAGGAATGAAATTTTTCTCAATTTTTTTTTTATTATGGGGATTAAGTTTTTCAATTTTTGCGACAGATTTTCCGACTCGCATTGATATCAGTTTTGAAGTCACAACAGGTGTGGGGCACGGGGAATTGAATGAAACGCTGAGAATCAAGAAGGAAAATGATGCGTTAAGCTATCACATCACCAGTGAAGCCCGCGCAAGCGGCATGTTCAAACTCGTTAGACCGGGTAGCATCGTGCGAGATAGTCGTGGCATCATTACGCAGCAAGGGTTGCGGCCCAGCCGTTTTTCTGATCAACGTGGTAAGAAAACACCCAACATCGCTATTTTTGACTGGGAAAATGATTTTCTGGTTATGCAGCATAAAAAACAGAAAAAAAAAGAAGCCTTGCCTATCGGTACGTTGGATCGTTTAAGTTTACTTTACAATTATATTTTTACCCCATTAGACGGGGAGTTTGTTGATCTGCATGTAACGGATGGACGCGATCTTCAACAGGTGCGCTATAGCATAGAGAAGGAAACACTGCAGACACCGGTCGGTAAGCTCGAAACAATCGTACTGACAAAACAAATTGAAGAAAATGACAAGATGAAACGAAAAATTTGGTTCGCAACTAACCACCATATGCTCCCAGTACGCATTATCACTACGGAAAAGGATGGCTTGGAGCTAGAGAAAATGGTGACGGGTATTAACTTAAGTTATTCCGACGATAAATAGCAAACTGCAGCAACTAGTCTTCATTATTAAGCCGTCACGCTACATTTTAGGAAACAAATGCAACTCATCTCAGCCCAACTGACCGCAGCAACCACAGCCATTCGCAGTGTACTCAGCATGGAGTATCCCGCTGATGCGGTTTTACGACGTTTTTTTCGTGAGAACCCCTTATTGGGCGCAAATGATCGGGCATTTGTTGCAGAAACCGTTTTTGGTGTTTTGCGACATAAATTTTATCTTGAATGCCTGATGGATTTGGTGACGCCGCGTGCGCTTTTATTTGCTTATTTGGCAAAATTTCAGGGGATGAACTTACGTGAACTAACGCCGCATGTTAGTGAATCTGAAGTTAAATGGCTCACCACGATTAAGTCCATAGCCGTGGATAAGCAACCGTTGGCAGTGCAGGCAGAATTTCCAATTTGGCTGGTAGAAAAGCTGCAAGCATTTATGTCCGATGTAGATATCCTTGATTTGGGGCGATCACTGCAACAACCTGCGTCACTCGATTTGCGCGTCAATACCATTCACGCCAAGCGTGACAATGTGCTGGAGATGCTCAAACAAGATGGGTTTGAGGCCGAAGCCACACCCTATTCGCCTGTGGGTATTCGCATTACCGGAAAACCTGCGATTAATCGCCATTCACTATTCCTTAGTGGTCATATCGAGGTGCAAGATGAGGGTAGCCAAATACTGGGATATTTGCTAGCGCCAAAGCGAGGCGACATGGTGGTCGATTTTTGTGCCGGTGCAGGTGGAAAAACCCTGTTACTTGGCGCGCTGATGAATTCCAAAGGGCGGCTTTATGCGCTGGACACTTCAGAGAAACGACTGAACAACTTAAAACCTCGCTTGAAGCGTTCGGGCTTATCTAATTTGCACGCGCAACGAATTTCTAATGAAAACGATCTGAAAGTGAAACGCTTGGCAGGAAAAATTGATCGTGTATTAGTCGATGCCCCCTGCAGTGGCCTAGGAACCCTACGTCGCAATCCCGATTTAAAATGGAGACAATCACCCGAAAGCGTGCAAGAGTTAAAACAGAAACAAGCCGCTATCTTGGCGGCTTCCGCAAATCTACTCAAACCTGGCGGTAGATTGGTCTATGCAACTTGCAGTTTCTTACTAGAAGAAAACCAAGAAATCATCGAGCAGTTTCTCGCCACTCATCCAAAATTCAGCTTGTTGAGTTGCACAGAATTATTGACACAACAGAAGATCCCACTCGAAACGGGCGAATTCTTGCAGTTGTCACCAAAGTCACACGGCACAGACGGTTTTTTTGCAGCTGCATTAACAATTAGAAAAGACGAGCCGTTGAAAGAGCCGAAACCGAAACCAGAAAAAGAGTCTGTCAAAGTGAAAGAGAAAAAACTCGTCAAGGCAAAAAAGCAAGTGCCTGCTAAAACGACAACGAAAAAACGATCAAGGTAGCGGAAAAAAGCCGTTAAGGTTATGAAGAAGAAGCTGGTTAAGACGAAAAAGAAAGAAGCATAGGGTTGGAGTCTTGATCACCTATACCGTCATTTAGTGTTGCGTAAGAGTGTAGCTTACTTGAAATTTCAAAGTCGATTTCATTGAATAAATGAATAAGCGGTTACTTTACCACGCTACTATGATTTTACGTTTTAATCCGGTAAGTTATGCTAATAATCCGAATATAAATCAGTATGGCGAAGGACATTTTATGAGTACAGGATTGCTTGAAATTGACGAACGTACAAACCTAACAGCAAACAATAAATTTGAATTATTACTGTTTAAGTTGGGCGAAGCCCCTGGTGGTAAACAGCGAGAATTATTTGGCATTAACGTTTTCAAAATACGTGAAATCCTGGTTATGCCAACCATTACTGCCATGGCTAATGCACCTGAAAATGTGATGGGTGTCGCTAATATTCGTGGTGAAATCATTACAGTGATTAACTTGCCAAGGGTTGTCGGTTGTACGCCAATAAATGGCGCTCCGATTCTATTGGTTACCGAGTATTCCCGCTCGACTCAAGCTTTTGCAGTCGAAGAAGTCAATGAAATTGTGCGACTGGATTGGAATCAGGTGATAGCCGCTGAAGGAAAAGGTGGTGATTTGGTTACCAGCATTGCACGACTTGACGGAGATAAAGAAGACTCTCGGTTAGCGCAGGTTCTGGATGTTGAGCAGATACTGCGTGATGTGATGCCAGGTTCTATTGAGGAGATTACGTCAGAAAAAATGGGTCCTAAAATCAAACTTCCCGAAGGAACGGTTATTTTGGCGGCTGATGACTCACCACTTGCGCGTAGTATGATGGAAAGTGGACTTAAAGCATTAAACGCCCCTTTTATTATGGTTAAAACCGGGCTTGAAGCATGGGAACGTATTCAGTCTATGTCAGATGCTGCCGTGACAGAAGGCAAAACCATTAAAGATAAGGTTGCTTTAGTGTTGACCGACCTGGAAATGCCAGAGATGGATGGATTTACGCTTACCCGTAATCTCAAGAACGACGAACGATTCAAATCAATACCAGTGGTGATTCATTCATCGCTAACTGGTGGTGCCAATGAAGATCATGTTAAGTCGGTGGGCGCTGATGCTTACGTCGCCAAGTTTGTGGCTGAAGAATTGGCTGCGACCATTCGCAAGGTGCTGAAATAATTATGATAGAAAGATTAGGCGATCCCTTCCCTTGAATCTTAAAAGGTTGTTTCTGGTTTTGCGGATTAGTTATATTCCGTACATTTGGAATTTATCCAGAAGAAAAAATTCCAAATGTAAGCGCCGACAATTTGGAGAAATTCAAATATATTCAACAGCTTTCTCTAATGACTTCCTTTAAAAAACTCGCCTAACGGAAAATCTGGGTTTATAGGGCGTATCCCCAGCGAGGAATGGTACTGATTATGAGAACATCGTCCTTTTAAATAAAGATACGGGAAGTATTATTTTGAAGTGAGGGCTTTTAGCCCCAATATTGCACGAGCGACACAGCAATCAGTATTTTTGTAATCAAGTAACAATTTCTCCAAATAAAAAAACAAATCATTCCAGGATTCTGAGTTTTGTAATGTACTTTTTTGTTTTTTT